>DUEH01000209.1 GCA_011192195.1 Chloroflexota bacterium
GGCCACATCTTTGACGGTCGCTTTATCAAATCCTTTTTCAGCAAAAACTTTCACGGCGGCGTCCAGAATTTGCGCTCGTCGGGCTTCTGTGATGGCTGTTTTGACGGGATCAGTGTGGGTGGGCATTATAACCTCCTGATAGTGAATGAATTATCATTCAGATGAATGAAGCATCATTCATTTTATTATAACGCCATTTACATCCCGTGTCAATAGTAAAATCGGCCAATATCATCACTCAACGCGTTTCCAAATAACGCCCCTTGCTAACGGACACCCCTGCAATTTGCTTAGTTATTGGAGCATTAAAATCTCCATACTTCCATATTTTCATTTTTGTTACTGTAACAGTATAATCCAGGTTAATCGAGCCAATGGAGACATACTATGTCTGATGAAATTCAACAAGTAATGGTGATTGTAAATTTGGGCGATGACGCATTGCCCAATGAAATCAACCGGGCCACAACCCAACTTTACCGCCAACTATTAAAGAGCAACGCCGACAACGTTGCAAAGCCGCGTAACGACACGCTTGAAGCCGGGGCCAAGGGAGACCCCGTCACCCTCGGCGTGATTGCTCTGGGGGTGGGCGTGGCGATTGCCCCGGAGGTTGTTAAGCTGATAGACAGTTGGCTCAAACGCCGCTATCTTGATAGCGGGAGCAGCATTGCCATTAAACTGGGCAACGATGAAATCTCCTTTCCGGTGGCCGCCTCCTCTTCCCCGGCTGAACTGGAGGCGCTGACGGACCGTTTTGTAGCCCTGCTCAAAAAACACAGCAGCCCCCGGGAGTAAGCTTGCGGTGAGTAAAAAATACGCTCTGATCATTGGCAACAACCAGCACAACGACTCAGCTTGGCCCGATCTCAAAACGCCGGAGATTGACGCCAAGTCCGTTGCCGAGGTCTTGCAAGACCGGCAGATTGGTGGTTTTGACCAGGTGGACATAGCCTTAAACGCTTCCGTGCGGGAGATGCGAATTGCGATTGGCAAGCTGTTTAACCCCCATCACCACAAACCGGATGATATTCTGTTGCTGTATTTCTCCGGACACGGTGAGTTGGACAGCAATGACGATCTGTACTTTGTAGGTCGCGAGACCCAGCACGAAATGGTTTACGCTACCGGGCTGGAAGCGATCTATATCACCCGTTTGATGGACAATGCCCGCTCCCAACGACAGGTGATTATCCTCGACTCCTGCTACAGCGGCGCGTTTGGCAAAGGTGGGACCGAGAGCGCTGTGCCAACGAAAGCAATTTTTGAGGGTAACGGCGAGGGCCGCTACATTTTGGCCTCTAGCGAGGCATTGCAGCGTTCGTGGGAGAGCGATGCGACGTTGGACGAGGTAGACCACTCCTTCTTTACCCACTTTCTAGTGGAGGGGTTGCGCACCGGAGCAGCAGATAGGGACAACGATGGGTGGGTCCACGTAGGCGAACTGTACGACCATATCCGAGACGGGATGACCAAAGGGTCGCGCCGGCAGACCCCCATTCAACACGCGCTAAATCTGGACGGCGACCTGATTATTGCCCGCAGCCCGGTTAGCCCCTTTGAGCGGGCAAGCGAGCAACTGACGAATGTGATTGTTCAGGCGGAAAATGCGGCGGCGCGGGGCGATTATCAACGGGCGGAGGCTCTATTAAACAGCGTTATTCAAGCCGATGAGACGAATGAGTTTCTGAAAGACACTGCCCAGGTAATGCTGAACGCGCTACAAGTTGAACGCACCCGCGCCAGAGCCTACGAACAAGTAAAATTGCTTCTCAAGAAAAGGGCCATCCGTGCGGCCCCAACCGCCTGGCAGAGCTTTACCAAAAAATATCCCGGCTACGACCCCGAAAACCTGGCAAAACGTTTGGCCCCGGCCGCAAAGCGCGCTAAAATCACCCCCGCTGTAAGGAAAAATGAAGATGGGCTGCTCCCCGCCCCCTTTGCCTGGATTGAAATACCGGGCAAAAACTACAGCATAGCCAAATACCCGCTCACCAACGCCCAGTTTGCCCCCTTTATTAAGGCCGGCGGCTACAAAAATAAAAAATGGTGGACAGCGGCGGGGTGGCAGATGCGCGAGAAAGAAAAGTGGAGGGAACCCCGTTATTGGACCGACGCTAAATGGAACGGCCCGGAACACCCCGTGGTTGGCGTATCCTGGTATGAGGCGGTAGCCTACTGTTTGTGGTTGAGCGAAAAGACAAGCCAGGAAATTATGCTCCCCACAGAAGATCTGTGGCAATATGCCGCCCAGGGCGACGACAGGCGGGAATATCCCTGGGGCAATGAGTGGGACTGCAAACGGTGCAATAATTCAGTTAGCCCCTGCGATAGCAACGCTACCACCCCGGTAAGACAGTATGAAGGCAAAAACAAAGGGGACAGCCCTTTTGGCGTGGTGGACATGGCCGGAAATGTGTGGGAGTGGTGTTTAACGGAATACGAGAGCAAGAGGAATAATCTTGATGGAACAAATGTTCGCGTGCTGCGGGGTGGTTCGTGGCTCAACGGCTATACAGGCAACTTTCGCGTCTCCGCCCGCAACAGGTACACCCCTGACTTCAGGCTCAACGACGGGGGTTTTCGCCTCGCCCTCTCTTTATAGTTCTGGCATACTGTATTCTGAAGTTCTGTTTTTCTGATTCCTTTACCCGCGAAGCGGGTCGAAATTTTTTTGAAAACAGGGTTTATTATCAAAACTTGTAAAAATCTGTACATACAAATTAGTGATTTCAACAATTTATACCTTGCCTGGCGCAAAGCCCGCAAAAACAAGCGCTACAAAAGCTCTACAGTTCGTTTTGAGCAAAATTTAGATCAGGAACTACTGTCCCTGCATCGAGAGCTAAACGAACAAAGCTACCAGCCGGGGCAATATGTTCATTTCCTGGTTCATGAACCCAAACGACGGCTCATTAGCGCCGCGCCCTTTCGGGACCGGGTGCTTCATCACGCCTTGTGCAACCTCATCGAACCGATTTATGAGCGGAAGTTCATCTACGACGCCTACGCCAACCGCAAAGGGAAAGGAACGCACGCCGCCTTGGATCGTTGCACCCACTATTTGCGTCGCTACCGTTACGTACTGCAATGCGATGTGCAACAGTTCTTCCCGGCTATTGACCACGCCATTCTCAAGCAAATTTTGGGGCGTACAATTGCCTGCGCTCCCACCCTGAACCTGTGCAAGCAAATTATCAACAGCGGGCAGGGCGTTCTTGCCGGCGAATACAAAATGCGTTGGTTCCCCGGCGACGACCTTTTTTCGGCGGCGCGTCCGCGAGGGCTGCCTATTGGAAACCTTACCTCACAATTTTGGGCCAACGTTTATCTGAATGAATTAGACCAATTTGTGAAACACAGTCTGCGCTGTAAAGGATACGTACGCTACGTAGACGATTTCCTGCTGTTTGCAAATGACAAAGCTGCCTTACGGCAGTGGCAAACCGAGATTATCGCTTTTCTACAATCGCTGCGGCTAACCCTTCACGAAAATCGGGCCTACCCCCGTCCGGTACAACAAGGCCTTACTTTTTTAGGCTTTGTAGTCTTTCCGGACTACCGCCGTCTCAAACGAGAGAAAGGCATTCAATATCGCCGCCACCTGAAAACGCTATTTTCCAATCGCCGGCAAGGACAGATCGAACAAGAACAGTTTCAAGCCAGCCTCATGTCTTGGATTGGGCATGTTCAACACGGCGACACCTGGGGTTTACGACAACGGATGTTTGGGGAGCTAACAAGCTGAATGTCAAAACAATCGCCCATCTTTGCCAAAACAGAAGCGTTTATGGGGTGGCTATTTGCGCACACCGGCAAATTCCCCAAAAGTGAACGCTTCAGGCTGGCCAAGCGCATTGAAGACGCCTTATTTGACTTTCACAAATGTCTCACGGCAGCCGTGTATCGCCCGGATACCAGATCCCAACTGAAAAACGCAGATTTACATCTGAATTTACTTCGCGCTTATCTGCGTTTGGCCCTGGAACTGAAGCACTCCAGCCCCAGGCAATATCATTATGCGGCCAAACATATTGATGAGATTGGCAAGCTATTAGGGGGCTGGCTAAAAAAGGCATAAGCAGAGTTTTACTCTGTTATGTGGGGGCGCCGGGGGCGTGCTGCGGGGTGGTTCGTGGAACAACAACAATACAGACAACTTTCGCGTCTCCGCCCGCAACAGGAACAACCCTAACAACAGGAACAACAACAGGGGTTTTCGCCTCGCCCTGCCTTGCCCGCCTATGGTCAGAATATTGGGTATCTACGGATGCGTAATGCGTACTATGGGCAAGAGCGCCGGATGTTCCCGCCCAATTACACGGGCAAATATAAAAGAGCGCCGTCTGTACTGGTAGCAAAAGCGCGGCTTTACACCGCGTCCGCGAAGGTTCAGACGGCGCATAATTCACCAATTGAATGGCGGCCACTCGTTTTGTGAGGGAGAGCTGCGTTGCGTGATGAATGGCGACGGAGTGAATGCTTGCAACAGGCGGCGAAATGAAAGCTTCTGCCATCGCTTCGCCGTCCGGTTGAAGTCCCATATCGGCGGGGCGAGCGCGAAGCAGAAAGAGGCTGATGGGGAGAACAATGGCCACCAGCAGCGTTGCCTGGCCAATCAGCGCGTTCTGCCATCCCCAAGCGGAAATCCAGCGCTCTGTGAGGGGGACGATGACGAAGGCGCCGGCGCCGGTTCCGGCAAAGGCAATGCCCATCGCCAAGCCGCGATACTGTTTGAACCAGCGAGAGACCGGCGCGGCGTAGTTGCTCAACCCCACAATGGTAATCCCTATGGAAGCTACCACTCCGTACCAGAGATACAAATGCCATTGCGCCGTTGCTCTGCTACTGGCAAGCAATCCCCCGGCGAACAAAATCGCGCCCAGGGAAAAGAGCTTTTGCGGCCCCTATCTGTCCAAAAGTTTGCCGAAGAAGGGCGCGGTCAGGGCAAAAACCAGCATACTCACCGAAAATATGCCGGCCGCGCTGGCTCTGCTCCAACCAAAGGAGTCGGTCAGCGCCACAAAAAAGACCTGAAATGACAGCCTGGTTCCAAAAACCACAATCAGACTGACAAAACAGGCCAGGACAATGGTCCAGCCGTAGAAGAGTTGGGGGGATTTCATTTGGAGAGTGAGCAGGTGAGCCGGTGGGCAGGTGGAAAAGCGAGAAGGCAACATTTTCCCACCTGCCCACCGGCTCACTTTCTCACCTGCCTGCCTGCTTGCTTACCCGCCCAGGAAAGCGCGCCGCACTTCGTCGTTATCAAGGAGTTCCTGACCCGTACCCTGGTAGCTGTTCTCGCCTGGTTCCAGCGCGTAGCCGCGATGACTGATTCCCAGCCCCTGCCGGGCGTTCTGCTCGATCATTAGCGCGGTCAGGCCGAGTTCTTCGTTGAGGCGGCGGACGTTATCAAAGAGTAACCGTTCACCCCCCTCCAAACCTCCCCCCGAAATCAAGGGGAGGCTTTTAAACTTCCCCTCGTCAACGGGGGGATTGAGGGGGGTAGGTGAGTAGTTACCTCATTTGAAACACACCCTTTCAAAATAGCCGTGTTATGTCACTGCGAGCCGGAGGCAAAGCAGTCTCCGCGCTGCAATAACGGGGATTGCTTCGTCATCGGAGACTCCTTGCAATGACATTTCTATTCTCACCTGCCCACTTACCCCTCTCACTCCCACTTCTGCCGACCCAGGAACCAGACAGCCGTTGGAATGACCACCGCGCCGATGGCAAAGCCGGCCAAAATCTGGGGCCAGATCACGCCCAGGCCGACGCCCTTCAACAAAATACCCCGAAAGATGATCATAAAATGATAAATGGGGAAAATGTGAGCCAATTTCTGCAAAATAAGGGGCATATTTTCCACCGGGACGCCGTAGCCGGAAAAGAACATTTCGGTCATCACCCATAGCAGCGCCCCCATCATCGCCTGGATCTGATTACTGGCAACGGCGGAGATCACCAGACCGATGCTGATTTCCACCAGCAAAAAAATACTGGACGATCCCAACAGCAGCAACCAGGAACCGCGCATCGGTATGCCAAAGCCGTACATCGCCACCAGCATCATCAAAATGAAAGAAATGTAGCTCAGGATGATGGCCGGCATGGATTTGGCGACGATCATCTCAAAGCGTCCCACCGGCGTGACCATCAATTGCTCCAGCGTGCCCAACTCGCGCTCGCGGGCAATGCTAATCGAAGCCACCATCAAGCCAATGGCAAAGAGGATCAAGCCCAACTCCGAGGGGACGGTGTAGATTGACTTCTTCAACTCCTCGTTGAAGCGGACGCGCATACGAGGCTGAATGAGGGATACCGAAGGGTCTTGCCCGACCCAGCGGGCCAGTACGCGCTGCCCCTGCGCGGCTACAACTCCCTCCATCGAAGCCAGGGCCGTCCGGGCCGCTATCGGGTCTGCCCCATCAAGGATGAAACTGAGGGCGGGGGTTTGGCCCAGAGGAGAGTTTAATCGCTCGCTGTAAGCAGGGGGGATGGTCAGCACGCCAACAACCTTGCCCCGCTCGACCAGCGCTGTCGCTTCATCCGTACTGTCCAGATTATAGCGAAAGTCAAAGGTCCCGGTATTGTTCAGCGCAACCAGCAGGTTTCGGCTGGCGAGGCCGCGATCCAGATTCACTATTGCCGTGGGCAAATTGTCAATCGGCGCGGCGGTGGCCCAGGCAATCAGCGACATCTCGGTCAACGGGCCAAAGAGGATCATCAAGACCAACACCGGCACGCGAAATATTTGGATCAGTTCTTTGACCAGTAAGGTCCAGATTCGATGGATCATAAGTCAAATGGCGAATTTGCGAATGGCGAATGGCGAAATAAACCAACTATCCTATCCGTTTTCTAAAAAACAATATTGACAACAAGGTCATCACTATCCCTGTCCCCAACATCAACAACGCCTGGGGCCAGAGAGCCTCTAATCCCTGTCCCTTGATCATCAGGCCGCGCACAACAGCCACAAAGGGAGTAGCAGGAATGAAGGAGGCTTCCAACTGCACCATTTCAGGGAAGGCGGAGACGGGGAAGAAGACGCCGCTCAGGAAAAAGGCGGGGAAGATGAAGACGAGCAATCCCACCATCGAGGCCGCCGTCTGCGTGGGCAGAAATATAGCCATAAGTAGAGCCATACTGAAAGCGGCCAGGAAAAAATCGGCGGACAGAAGCATAAAGAGCGCAAGGCTGCCCGCAAAAGGCGCATCGAAGATGTAGACGGCGGCGGCGGCGCACAAAAGCGCGCTGATAAGGCCGGCTGCGATATAAGGAATGATCTTGCCGAGCAATAATTCGCCCCGGCTCAAAGGCGTGGCAAAAATTCCTTCCAGCGTCCCCATCTCCTTCTCACGCACAATGGCGCCCATCACAACAATGGCAGGCAGATTCAACACCAGGGCCAGCATGGCCGGAACAATACCCTTCTGGTTATTCAGGGTGGGGTTGTACCAGGTGCGCGTCCGCAGCTCGAGCGGTTCTTTGATGAGCGCCAACTGCGCGCTCCCCGCCTGCCGGTTATAAACCTTCAAGGCCATCTGGTAGCCCCACACCTGGCTGCGACTCAAGATGTGTTCGATGGCAAACCCGGCGGTGGCAGGGTCGGTGCCGTCCACCAATACTTGCACTTCCACCGGGCGACCCGCCTGAATCTTTTTGCCAAAGCCGGGCGGAATGACCACCAGGGCCTTGATCAAGCTCAAATCAAACCAGTCCTCGGCCTGGGCGTAGCTCTCCGCCTCCGCGCCCACTACCAGGTCCTTACTGTTGGAAAGAACGGCTATGAATTCCCGCGACTGCGCGCTGCGGTCATTGTCCAGCAGCGTGATGGAGACCTCTTTGATATCTACAGCCATAGCGTAAGAATAGACGATCATCAAGAAGACGGGAATCAGCAACAGCATCAACAGGGTGGTGGGGTCCCGCATAATGTGGCGGGTTTCCTTGATCATCACGGCATAGGTTTTTGGCAGGTTCATTGGTCAATCCCGGGCGAATGTGCGAATGGCGAATGGCGAATGTGCGAATGGCGAATGGCGAATGGCGAATGGCGAATGGTAAATGGCGAATGGCGAATGGCGAATGGTGAATGGCGAATTTTCACTTACGATTGCGGCTTTTTTGACGGTTGATTTCGACGATAATGAGACTGATGATCTCGTCTAACAAGGCTAAACGATGTTCAACGACTTCGGGCGATAATAGTTGATGGCTACGCCAGTACCAACCTTTTGTCTCGCGGGCAGAACCGACAGCAACACGCAAAAAATATGCATACGATTTGCCGTGTCCCCGACCATAGCCCTCTTCTATATTAGCGCTAACTGACCCTGCGCTACGGATAATTTGATCCACAATTGCTTTGCCTCGTCGGTCTTGTGTCAACTTCTCGCAATCTTTCCAGGCCAATTCATACAAAAACAACGCCTTTCGATAACCAAAAAATTGCCACACCGAATCGTTGCCAATGCGCTGATGAATTTTCAGTTCCCAATCTTCGTAAGTTACCATTACGTATCCTTATCATACATTCGCCATTCGCACATTCGCCATTCGCATATTCGCACATTCGCACATTCGCCATTCGCTCATTCGCCATTCGCATATTCGCCATTCGCTCATTCGCCATTCGCTCATTCGCCATTCGCCATTCGCCTATTCACTCGACAGCCCCTCTAACAGGGTCTCCATAAATTGGCGGCCCGTTTCGGCCCAGTCGAATTCATCTTCGAGCATCATCCGGTACATATACATCCCATCATACGCGGCCATCAGGGCGATGGCGGTTTGCCGGGCATTGACCGCTTTGAACTCTCCGGCGGCAATCCCGGCCTCGATGAGGCCGGTCACTAGCTCGATGAAGGGGTTGAGTACGTTCCGCATGGCCTCATTCACTTCGGCGTCGTGGCGGGTTGCGGCGTAGAAATCAATCAGCACGCTCGCCAGCGGCTCCAGTTCCGGGCTGGAAAACATCTGGGCGCTCAACTCGGCGAATAATCTGAGCCTGTCGGCAGCCGTGGGCGCAGCCAGAATGGCGGCTTCAAATCCCGACTTCACCTGTTCGAGATACCAATCCACAATGGACAAAAACAGGTCTTTCTTGTTTTTGTAATGCCAGTAGAGGCTCCCTTTGCTCAAACCGCTTTCGGCCACAATGTCATCCATTGTGGTCAGGTGGTAGCCCTTGCGAGAGAAGCAGGCTGTGGCGGCCTTCATAATTTGGTCGCGGCGTTCTTCTTTGCTGGCGCGAGGTGGGGACATAAAATATTCCTGAAATGATTTACGATTTACGATTTACGATTTACGATTTACGATTGAAAGTAGACCCTCGCAAATCGTAAATCGTAAATGTGAAATCCAAAATTCGGGCTTTCACCGTCTTTTCAGATACCGCATCACCCACAGTACGATGAACGCGGATACAACCGGTTCAATGAGCGATGAAATGAAAACCAGCAAAGGACTCATCCCGGGCAAGATCATCGGGATGATGTACCAATCCATCAGACCGACGACTATCACCGTGATAACAGCAGCGATTAAATCGCCATTCAAGCCGTGGGGACGCGCTCCCTTGAAGATGCTGGATGCGTAATACCCAATGATCAAGGCCAACACTACCAGGATAGCCAGTAAAAGGAACAGACTTGTCATCATTCACCTCCTGATATGATGCGTGTTTTTGACACGCAACTTACGATGCGCAGTATACTTTAATAAACAAAACCGACCGGTCAGTCTAGTAAAAGTATAACACAAATTGACACGCTCGTCAAGAGGAGAATCCTGTTCCGGCGCCCCGCAGCAAATGAGCGTTATCGGACGCTATGCGCGCTACTTGACACCCGCCCCGTTTAGTGATACGATTTTGGCGAGACCCACTTTAATCCCAACCTCAGAGAGGCGCAAAATGGAAAAAAACAACCTGCTGGATCAACTCATCGGCTTGACCCCGGAGGATATGGATATCCTCAAAACCATCAGCCAGACCGGCGCCGTCACCGCCGAAGAAACGGCCTTGAAATTGGACCGCCCCGGCGACGACCTGTCTCCCCAAATGAAGCAGTTGGTCAAACGCCAATTGGTAGAGGCCAACTCTATCACCGTTGATGACGAATCTTTTGAGATCTATATGGTAGACCCGGTAACGCGCAAAAAGTTGGCGTTGTAAAACGTAGCGCGTATTTTTCGGTAGAGGTAGAAAAGTAAGTGATGCGACAAAGTTAAACTTTGTCGCTCCGGATTCGTCACTTGCAATTGTCGCTCCGGATTCGTCACTTGCAACTTAACCGCCACCTGTTTTTCTCCCCCTCCCGCCATACGCGCCAGATGAAACCCTCCGGTTTCAGAGGGGTGTCCATGAGCCTGCGGCGCGCCACAGCAAATGAAAATTGGTTCTATTCGCAAATTCGCACATTCGCACATTCGCCATTCGCCATTCGCACATTCGCAAATTCGCACATTCGCACATTCGCACATTCGCACATTCGCCATTCGCACATTCGCAAATTCGCACATTCGCCATTCGCCATTCGCCATTCGCCTATTTTCAGAGGGGTGCCCATGAGCCTGCGGCGCGCCACAGCAAATGAAAATGGCTCGTAGTGAGCCTCGCAGCGACAGCGAAGTGGCGTTTTACGGTACTCCACTGCGTTACGTACCTCACTACAAACACTCTGTTTTACGGTACTCCACTGCGTTACGTACCTCACTACAAACACTCTGTTTTCACAGGAGTCTCAAAATGCCCGAAACCGCTTCCCCCGCCCTGTCTACCTATTCCCTGATTGGCCTGGTGATCATCCTCAGCCTGGGACTGACCGGCTACGAGTTGTTCAAGATCTTTGGCCGAGACTTTGGCCGCACGCTGCGCAATCGCTACGCCCTGCTGCTGGGTCTGTTGAACATTATCGTTGCCGTGCTGGTCTGGCTCTTCATCCATAAGCTGCTGGCTGTCACCCCTTCTATTATGTCGGCCCTGATCACCGGGCTGACCTTTCCCGCCCTGTTGCGCAGCCGCTTCACCCTTTACCGTTCCATTGGCTCCGGTCAGGCCGGCGAAGTGGACGAACTCTCCCTCAAGATGGATGAGATCTACCAAAACCTGCAAAAAGCCTTTTACAGCGAGGTGAACAAACAGCTTACCCAGGCTCGCCTGATCCTGTCTGTAAAAGTCCGCAAAACCTTCACCGCCCGCCAGTTGGAACGCTATCTGGATGAATTCATCGCGCTGGAACGCCTGCCCGAAGAGCAGCAAAAACACCGGGACAAACTGAACAAGATCAAAGCCATCCAGGACAACAAAACCAGCCACCTGCAGTTGACCAACCTGCTTCTGGACTTGAAAACGGCCGCCGAGATCAAACAGGCCATCAAGGACAAATCGCTGACCGGCGCAAGAGAAGACTAACCCTCATTCCCACGCAGAGCGTGGGAACGAGAGAAAGAGCAGACAATTAGCCAATGACACCAGACAAAATCCGCATCCTCACCCTCCTCTCCGACCCCCTCCTGAACAGCAACGGCGTTCCGGTTGAGCGTCTGGCTCTGGCCAGCGAGATCGAGCGCCTCAAAAGCGAATTAGCCTCCCTGAACCGGGCCGTTGAACTGCGCCTGAGCGTGGCTTCGGCCAAAAATACGCAAAACGCCCTGCGCGACCACGGCCCCTTCCACATCCTCCACTTCACCGGCCACGGCAATCAAGATGCTCTGGCCTTTGAAGACGACCGGGGCGGCCTTCTCCCCCTGGACCCAATGCGCTGGCAAGCCATCTTTGCCCCGCTGAGCCAGGCCCCCGCGCAAGTAGCCTTTTTGAGCGCCTGCCACTCCCAGAGTATGGCCCAAGCCCTGCTCGATGCGGGCGTCCCCCACGTAGCGGCCGTAGACGCCAACGCCGCCGCGCTGGATGTGGCCGCCCGCGCCTTTTCCGCCCAATTCTACCCCTGGCTATTAGCCGGCAAAACAGTCCGCCAGGCCTTTGACGCCGGACGCGCCGCCGTGCTGACCGACGCCGCCACCTTGCAAGCCTGCCGCCAACTGGCGGAACAGACAAAAGACCCCGCTCTGTTGGCGCTGATCGCAGATCTTGACAGCCGGGGCATCCGCCCTGCCGACGCCGTGAATCGCCTGGAAGCGATGAAGTTCAAACTCCTGCCCGAAGCGACAAATGACGAAACAGACCCCCACGCCGCAGCCCCCTTTGCCCACGCGCCCCCCGGCCAACTGACCGTGATTGACCTGCCCCCCTACCCGGAGACCCTGGGCAAGCCCTTGCCCACCTTCACCGGACGGGCCAAAGAGATGCGCAATTTGATCGACCTGACAGCGGAACAGAAGATCGTTACCATTATTGGAGCGGGCGGTATGGGCAAAAGCGAGTTATCCCGCCAGACAGGGCGCTGGCGCGCCCGACGGGGACACTTTAGAGGGGGCATCACCTTCATCCATCTGGGAGAACGCAGCCGGGCCGCCGACGCCCGCCTGCTCATTGCCGCCGCCCTGCGCCTGGCCCCCGAAACAAGCGAAACAGACCGCGCTCTGGCCCGCGCCCTGCCCCCGGACAGCCTGCTCATTCTGGATGAACTGGACGCCCTGTGCGCCGAAGACCTGCGCCCAACCCGCGCTCTTTTTGAAGCCCTGCGCAACCACGCCCCCGGCGGCGTCCGTATACTGGCCACCTCCCGGCAGCCGGTGGGCGTGGGCCAAAAATTTACCCTGCGCCGTCTTTCGCCTCAAAGCGCCCGCGATCTCTTTCTGAAGCTGGCCCGCCAACAAACGGGGGACGAATTGCAGGGAACAGAGCAGGAATTGCAAGAGATTTTGACCTTTTTAGACCGCTATCCCCGGGCCATCATTCAGGCCGCCCGGCAACTGTTCAGCCCTGACCTGAGCGACCTGCTGGACGACCTACGCCATTCCAAAGAAGAACTCTTGCAAGACCCGAACCTGCCCGCCGGTGAGCTGCGCGACGCCGAAAGCGTCCTGATTACCCTCAACTCATCTTACCGCCGCCTGCAAGCGCGAAATCCCGAGGCCGCCGCCTTCTTCCCCCTGCTCTCCCTTTTTCCGGCCGGCATTAGCCTGGCGGGAATAACAAGTATCTTTGGCCGCCCCGCCCGCAAATACCTGCAAATCATTGTAGACCTTTCTTTGGTAGAGCAAACGCCCCCGCTGGACTATTATTACCTGCCCGCCCCGGTGCGCAGCTACGCCGGGCGCAAACTCCAGCCCCGCCCGCCCGCCCCCCCTGCCCGCAAACAGTACGGCCCCGCCGCCCTGCAACACTACGCCAGCCGGACTGACGAGCTGAACAGCCTTTTCACCGGCGGGCAAATTGAAGCGGGTACAGCCCTGACCGCCCTGGAATTGCCCAACCTCTACGCCTGGCTGGACTGGGCTTATGAGAATGAAGCGGATCAGGGCGATGGCGTTTGCCGCGCCGCCCGCATCACCGCCGGTCTGAACAATTTTTATACGATGTCCCCCCATTTGCGCGCTGAAACCTTTGCCCGCTGCCAAAAGGCGCTGGCGGCGGCGCGCCGGCTGGGGGACAAGTTTAGTCAGGCCAATACCCTACAAAGTTTGGGCGACCTGGCGATGCGCGTGGCCGACCTCAAGGCCGCCGCCCAACACTTCCAGCAAGCCCTCGACCTCTTCCAACAAATTGACGAAAAACTCGGTCAGGCCAATACCCTACAAAGTTTGGGCGA
>DUEH01000021.1 GCA_011192195.1 Chloroflexota bacterium
AGACAGTTCAGCCGCCTGAATGATTTTGCGCAGGTGCTTGGGGTCGGTTAAAAAATTTTGTCCCAAGCTCTTTTTGGGGCGCAGATTGTGTTTTTTCAGCAGCGCATTGCTCATTGTCTTCTCAATAGCATCGGCCCCAAAGGACGCCCGCCGAAGATGTGCATGTGCAAGTGGGGAACCTCTTGCCCGCCGTCCCGACCCGTGTTGATCAGCAAGCGATAACCACTTTCCGCGATGCCTTGCTCGCGGGCAACTTTGGCAGCAACGCTAAAGAGTCGCCCCAGAGCCGGCTCATCTTCCGGCGTTATATCGTTGACAGAGGGGATTTCCTTGTTGGGGACAATCAAGATGTGAAGGGGCGCTTGCGGGTTGATATCTTTGAAGGCCGTCACCAGTTCGTCCTGATAAACAATGTCGGCGGGGATTTCGCCTTTGATGATTTTGCTGAAAATACTTTCGCTGGGCATAATACCTCCTATTAAAAAACTTGTTAGCCGTCAGCTTTCAGCTTTTGTATACCGGCAAGCAACCGCTGACCGCTGATACTATAGTGCAAGAAAAGATAAACGCAAAGTTATCAAAATCCAAAACAAAGGGGAGGGGCGATGACCTGCAAATGGCTCTTATTTGACGCCGATGGCACATTGTTTGATTATGATGCGGCGGAAAAGATTGCGCTGCAAAAGTCCTTTGAGGAAGTTGGCTTGGCTTATGAGGCAACCTATTTGTTGGTCTACCGCAAGGTCAACAGCCAAATCTGGCGCGATTTTGAGCAAGGGAAAATCACGCAGCAAGACCTGCGCGTCAGGCGTTTTGACCTGCTCTTTGAAGCGCTTGACCTCAGCTGCAATGCCCACAATTTCAGCCCGCGCTACCTGCGCCATCTCTCACAACGCGGCGAGTTGATCTTGGGGGCGGAAGAAGTCGTGGCTGCGCTGGCGCAGAATTTTGAGCTGGCGCTCATCACCAACGGATTGACAGATGTACAGCGTCCCAGATTTGCCGCCTCTGCGCTGCGAGATTATTTCAACGCCACCATCATTTCGGAAGAAGTAGGCGCTGCCAAACCGGATACGCGCATCTTTGATGTTGCCTTTGCCAAAATGGGAGAGCCGGATAAAGCCGAGGTTCTCATCATCGGCGACAGTCTGACTTCAGACATTCAAGGCGGCGTGAATTACGGTATTGATACTTGCTGGTTCAATCCGGCAGGCAAGCCCAAAGCGTCGTCGCCAACGCCCACCCTTGAAATCACATCGCTGGCGGAATTATTAAAAATCTGAAATAATTTCTACGTTCAGCGCGCGCAAAATTTTCTGGATGGGGGTGATCATTGTAGCGGAGCCGGAACCGGCGTAGAGCAGGCCAACTACGTAATTTTCGCTGTCCAGCACCGCCGAACCGGAATCGCCGGGAGCGCTCATGCCATCGGCCATCAATTGCCCGTTGAAAACGGCGGCGCGTCCGTTATACATCACCGAAGTAGTCACATCCACCTGAATAATGCGCCCCTGCGTCACGCCGGTGGTGCGTCCGCTTTTTTTCACTGCGTCGCCCAATCCAATGTCGCGCGCGCCCTGAGGACGTCCAATGCCGTGAATGTCGGGATTGAACATTGCCGGATCCAAGGGGCGAGCCAGCGCGGCGTCCATTTGATTTGAGCCGGGCGTTAGGCGGTACGCCTGCATGCGATGGCTGGAGCCGGTGAGTTGGGCTATCTGGTTCAGCGTTTTGCTAATACTTCCGGCAATGGAGCAGTCCGCTTCTTCGCCGCCAAAGTCAAGTGGAATGAAGTCGTCCAACAGCGCTACGCGGTCTTCGCCGGAGCCGCCATCGTATTGCCCCGGCTGAATAATGGGGTCTCCCTTTTTCCCGGCGTTCACATCGGCCAGGACGTGATTATTGCTTAAGATGAAAATCTCCTCGCCCCGCCGAACCAGACAGCCCAGCGTTCCGGCAGTCACGTGAATATGCCCCATAGAGACGCCGGCGGGAATGGTGGGCCGCCAGCGCTTTCGATGCTCTTGAAAGGCCCTAATGATGCCCGTTTCAAGCACATCGGTGCGCACGCGCTCGATTTTTTTGGGGATAAGGTCGGATTCGGCCAACTGCGCTTTGGGAAGTTTGCGGGCTACGTTGACCACTACCGCCAGTTCATCGGTGGGACCGGAAGCCGTTACTTTGTAGCCCACACCCACGCCCACTACGTTTCTTCGATTGAGCAGCGCAGGCAGGTTAGCCTGTTTTACCGCGCCTACGTGTCTTATGTCCAGCGCCATAGTTCCTCCAAATTTAACAATCAACAACCTTTGCATTGTTCATTGTTAATTCTTCATTGTTCATTGTTCATTGCCTTTATAACGCCGGTTTCCACAATATCCACCGGCACATCTTCCAGAAAAGGGGGGATGATGTCTTCGGCGCGGAGGGCGCTTAGGGGGATTTTGTGGGTAACATTAACGACAATAGCCACCTGATCACTCGTTTTGCCCGATGAATTTTTGAAGCCAATCCCTACGCCCACCACGTTCTTTTTCTTAAGCAGCGTTGCTTCATAAGTTTGTTTCACCGCCTGAGCGCGACTTATGGCTTGTTGAATGGCGTCCATAAATACTCCTTCCGCTCATTATACACCGTTTTGCGTAATAAACTTAAATTGACTTGTTTTTTTAGCAAAAGATGTGGTATACTCAGGGTGACATAATAATACAGTGAACAGTGAAAAATTTTCATTATTCATTGTTCATTGCTTTAACAGGAGGTTGGCTCTATGAAACGACTTTTGCCCGCCATTGGGATATCCATTGTTTTTCTTGTTTTAGGATACGTTTTTGGCGCTCTGGGAGCGTTGAACAACTTGCAAGGTGTCGGCTTTGTGCTGGCCGGTCTGGCGATGGGTCTGGCGCTGGGCTTTATTTTGGATTGGTTGATCGAGGAATTTTATCGCCGCAACAAAGAGTTGGAGCGGCAGCTTCAGGAAGGACAGCGGACGCAAACTGTTTTGCCGAACACGGCAATCAGCAGTGAAAGCCATCCCGTAGTTTCCGCCACGCTAACCGACCTGTTGCGTCAAAAAGATGATGAAATCAATACGCTGCGTCTTGAACTGAACACGACAGAAGAAAAGGCGACGATAAGCCAGAGAAACTTTGACGCTTACGTGAAAACACATCCCGACGATCTGACGATTATCAAAGGAATTGGGCCGGTTTTCCAGCGAAAACTCAGGAATATGGGCATAGATTCCTTTCAACAACTGGCAAATCTTGACCCGAAACACCTTCAACGTATTTTGGACATCAAAAACTGGCAGCGGGTGGATATAGAAGACTGGGTTGCCCAGGCCAAAGATTGGGTAAAAATCAGCGCGTTAGACAAAAACCAACAAAATGTACCTACACCAGACACGCAAGCGTAAAAAACGCCGGTTGGTTTTGAGTACGCTTTTGGTTGTCATGGCAATTGCTTCATTCACTGCCGGGGTTATGTCTGATGAAGAAAGTCCATCCGCCGCCGTTACCGCTTCACGCCCCACAACGGATACTCTGGCATTAGCAACCAGCGCCAAAACGCCTCTACCAACCGCAACAGGCAGCGACACGGGCAATTTTACTACGCCTGCGCTCCTCTCACCTGCATCACCGGCAACTGAAGCTGCAAATAGCGCGGACGACTCCATCGCCCTTCGCACCGCCACGCCCACAGACTCGCTGCCTGCTGCATCGGCATCTGCGGCAACGACTTCACCGGCAACTGAAACTGCAAATAGCGCAGACGACTCCGTCACTCTTCGCATCGCCACGCCCACAAATCCGTCGCCTGCCGCATCGGCATCTGCGGCAACGACTTCACCGGCAACGCCGGCTGCCGAAGCCAAAAAAGCAACTCCCCGTCCACCTGCTCCAACGCTTACGCCGCAACGCAATACAAACGCATCGGCAACGGACACCATTGACCTTGCCGCCGATAGCATTTCCAAAACCCACGCCCTCACCAACACCCAACCCGCCTCAAATGCAACAACGCCTACCGCCCAATCAAGCGCTTTACCCACTCAGACCGCCCTGCAAAACAGCCAATTGTCAGAAACACCGCAACCCGAGGACCCCGCGCTTCTCCCCGCTACCGGTCAGAACGTCCCGCCCAAAACGGGAACATCTCTCCGAACGCGCTACTTTGCTGTCGGCCTCATTTTACTGATGTTAGCGGGCGGCGCGCTGGCATCTCCTGAAGATCGAAGATCCCCCCATTAAAAAGCAAGTGGTAACTACTCAGCCACAAGCGGAAACAGGTGCAACGCACTTCACGAAACGGTTTTCAAGTGCAAATTTTGACTGTATTGGACAGTTATTTGCCAGAAAAAGCAATTTGTTAAGTGCGTCGCACCTGAGCCTTGGTAGTTACTGTTATTCGCGGTTAATTTCCTGCGTACTGCGCAAGGTGAGTTATTCGCTTTTTTACAACACCTTTGCCGCCGAATCCTGGTCCAGGTAGAGTTGAGCATTGTTCACCTGACGCAAAATGGAACCGGGATGGTCTTCGGTGATGGGGCCGGTCAAGCAAACTTGCGCGGCGTCTGCCTTTCGCGCTTCCGGCACAATGCACAAGATGCGCCGGGGAGCCAGCAGCGCCGGGATGGTCAGGGTGATGGCGTGAGTGGGCACTTCTTCCAGCGAAGCGAAGTGTCCCTCGCCAACCTGCTGCACCCGACTGGCTTCGGCCAGCGCAATCACTTTCACCCAGACCGGATCGTTGAAATTGGCGTACGGCGGGTCGTTGAAGGCAATGTGCCCGTTTTCTCCCCAGCCCATCGCCACCATATCGGCGGGATGTTCTTTGAGCAGCGCTTCATAGTCGCGGCAAGCCTGATCAACGTCTTCGGGTTGACCGGGAACCGGATAGAAAGCGCGCGGTTTGACCACGTTCAGGAAATGCTGGCGCAAGAATTTTGGGAAACTCGCCTTGTGTTCCGGGTCAATGCCCAGATATTCGTCCATATGAAAGACGTTGACCTTTGACCAGTCAATGCCCGACAGATCACGCAGGGCGCGCAAAAAAGTCAGTTGCGAATTGCCGGTAGCGATGATGATATTAGCCACGCCTTTTTTCGCTATGGCCGCGTTGATTATTTCTCGCGCGTCCAACGCCGCCGCCCGCCCCATTGTTTCATTACTGTTGTAGACGGCAACAGGCAGTTGGCCGTAGGTCGCTGTTTTTATGGGTTGCATCTGGTTCATTTGAGTTACCTCGGTTGAGTTGGAGATTAGAGATTGGAGATTATCTTGTTCCCAAACAGAGTTTGGGAACAAGATAAATTTTTCACTCTTCACTCTTCACTCTTCATTTTTCACTGTTTTCACTGTTTTCACTGTTTTCCCGCCAATCATCACCCGCCAGGCGCTAAAATCCTCCTCAAAAATAGCGATGTCAGCGTCTTTGCCCGGCGCCAGACTTCCCTTGCGGGCGTCAACGCCAATAACTCTGGCCGGGGTAAGCGAAGCCATACGCACCGCCTCTACCAGCGGTACGCCGACCGCGTTGGTGAGGATGGGAATCATCTGGCTGATGAGCGTGGTGCTGCCGGCAAACGATGAGCGGTCAAACATCATGCCCACGCCATCGTGAACTTCGTATTCCATTTCGCCCATCCTAAAACGGCTGCCTTCGGGCAAGCCTGCGCCGCTGACCGCATCGGAGATGACGCACAGACGGTCAGGGCCGATGCACTTGTGGGCCAGTTTCATCAGCGTCGGCGGCAGATGCCGGTTATCGCTGATCATTTCCACGCTCAGGCCATCGAAGGCCAGACTGGCTTCCAGCAAGCCCGGTTTGCGCCAGGGACCTTCGCGCGTGGTGGTAGATTGGGCGCTCCAAATGTGGATAATATGGCTCAAACCGCGATCCATTGCCGCCAGCACATCATCATCCCTGGCCGAACTGTGCCCCGCCGCCGCCACAATTCCCAATTCCTTCAGGCGAACGGTCAATTCCAGCGCGCCCGGCAGTTCCGGCGCAAAGGTCATAATTTTGATGATGTCGCGGTAGGCCAGCAGTTGCTCTGCCGTGCCATCGTCCGGCGCGCGAATATTGGCCGGGTCCTGCGCGCCGCGCTGTTCTAAATTGAAGTAGGGGCCTTCTACGTGCGCGCCCAAAATCTGCGAACCATCCCAATCTTCGGCCATCCAGCGGCGGCAAAAAGCCAGCGATGCCGTCAGGTCTGAGACAGGCGCAGTAGCGGTTGTTGCCAACAGCGCGGTGATGCCGCGCCGGGCGGTTTCGGCGGTGATGGCGGCAAAGGCTTCCGTTGTCGGCTCATTGAAGGTGTGTCCCAGCGCGCCGTGAATGTGAATATCAATCAATCCCGGCGAAATGTAACGCCCGCCTACATCAACAGTGGGAATTCCCGCCGGAAGCGAGGCAACATCGGCAATAGCGGCAATCTTTTCTCCTTCAATAATCACCGCTTTGCCGCTAACAATTTCCCGGGGCAGGATCACGCGGCCGTTGATCAAAGCATATTTGTCATTGGTCATTCGCCAGTTTTTCATTCTTCACTTTTCATTTTTCATTCTTCACTGCCCGACGGCGGCGGGCCGCTGGATTCTCGCACTATCAAGGGGCAGGAGAGCGTTTTTTGTACGGAAGTCGCGCGTTCGCCGGTCATTTGAGCTATCAATAATTCAACAGCTTGCTCGCCCGCCTGGGTGATGGGCAACTGAACGGTGGTCAGGGTCGGGTTCAAATAGGTACAGAAGGGGTGGTCGTCAACGCCGATGACGGTGATGTCTTGCGGTATTTTCAACCCGGCGCGTTGAATGGTTCTCATTGCCGCCGCAGCAACAATATCGTCTGCGGCGATGATTGCTGTGGGGCGGGGTGATAGGTTCAGTAGCTTTAGCGTTGATTGTTCCGATGCTTTCGGCGGCGCCAGATAATCGCCCGGAGCAGTGTGATTTTCGCGGTAGAGGAGATTGTGTTTTTTCAAGCCGAGTCGGTAGCCGCGTAGACGTTCATCGCTGCTGCGGCGACTTGCAGGCCCGTAGAGATGGGCTATACGGCGGTGTCCCAGTTCCACCAAATAATCAATCACGGCAAGCATAGCGCCGACGTTATCCAGATGGATTTGGTTGAATCTATCTTGCGTTGTGGCGCGATTGACCAGCGCCATCGGCGGCGCTGATGATGGCAATTGAAGTAGATAGTCATCATCCACATAAGCCGATGTGCAGAGAAAAATAATTCCTTCAACCTGTTTTTCAAGCAACAGGTTCACAGCCTGACGTTCATCGTCATGGCTGCGGGCGGTGGATAAAAGGATATTGTAGTTGGCGCTGCGCGCCAATGGCTCAATGGTATTGAGGGCTTGCAGAAAAAGGGGGGTATGAATTTCAGCAACGATGACGCCAATGGTGGCGGTGGAATTATTTACCAGACTGCGCGCAACGCTGCTGGGGCGATAATTCAAAACGCGAATAGTTTCCTGAATGCGCCGCAACGTTTCTTCCGTCATTGCTTCGGTACGCTCATTCAGCACGTTAGAGACGGTGGTGACGGATACGCCCGCGTCCCTTGCCACATCTTTGATGGTTGCGCGTCTGGCTGTTTTCTGCTGAACTTTGGACATCAGCATTGCTCCCGCAACATTGCGGATGGTAAACAGGGTAAATCAAGTTAGTGTAACGTTACACTAGCTATAGTACCATAAATATATACCTGTGTCAATTACGGTTTTGGTGCGACGATGCGCTTCAATTTTTGTAAACAGATGAGGAAATCAAGGGGAATAAATTTTGACAGGGGTTCAATAACAATAATTCCAGGGGGCTTTCCGTTCACAACTCTGCTACTTGACAATTTTTAAAATAGGCAAGGAACGAAGACGAATGGCCTGTTCATTAACGCTTATCAACGCGTCGGTTTCCAGTTCGACTGCAAACCGGGTGAGCGTTTGCGCCAAATAGTGATTCACGTAAATTGGTTTCATGTTGTCCAGACGAAAGGTGACGACGCCGGGTAAATTCTTCCGGCTGAGAGCCATCAGTCGTCCAAAATCAAGGTCATGGGTAAGAATAATGCGTTTTTCTTGCCTGGCTTTTTCAATAATCCGCTCATCGCTCAAGCGCTGTAATCCCTGTTCACGCAGATGAACCGCATCGTAACCGCGAGCTTGTAAAAAGACAGCGGTGCTGCGTCCCAAACCCATATCCAGCAAAAACTTTATGCGGCCAACCCTGCGGGCGTGAAAACAATGTCGTTGCTTGTCCAGGCTGCGTAGCGCAAGGCTTGCTGAATATCCTCCGCGTCGAGGTCAGGATATTCAGCAATGATTTGGTCAAAATTCATCCCGTTGGCAAGCAAATTGACAATCAGTGAAACAGAGATACGCATCCCGCGAATACAGGCTTTTCCCCCCAGAATGGCGGGGTCAAACGTAATTCGTTCAAACGTTGGCATAGATAATTTCCTTCCTGTTGACCTGTGCGCTTATGATACCATATTGTAACTACTCAGGCTCAGGTGCGACGCACTTAATAAATTGTTTTTTAGTGCAAATAACTACCCAATATCGTCAAAATTTGCACTTGCAGGGCGCTTCGTGAAGTGCGTTGCACCTATTTTCTCTATGGCTGAGTAGTTACGTTTTTTTCATCCTTCCGCCTTCATCCTTTTCTTTTTTACATATTTCCAATGATCGCCGTAGCGAGTTCAGAAGTTTTGACCTTGATGGCTCCTTCCATTTGACGGACAAAGTCGAAAGTGATGTTGGCAATGCGGTTTTTTACTGAGCCAGAGCTGTTCAGTTCTGCGGTTATGTCATTGCGAGGCGCGTTTTGCCGAAGCAATCCCCACGTTGCAGGCCGGAGATTGCCTCGTTCCTCGCAATGACACGCACAGAATCTTTAGAACTGAACACACATTTTGCCTCTAGGCAATCGTATCCAACCACCTGTTAAAAGTCTCACTTGGCTGCATAGCCTTTGTGACCAGTTCTTCATCAGGCAGGTAATAGCCGCCAATATCCACAGCCGGCCCCTGAACCGCATTGAGTTCATCGATGATGGCTTTTTCATTTTCGGTCAGTTGTTTGGCCCATACGGCAAATTTGGCTTGCAAATCGGCGTCCTGATTTTGCTCGGCCAGAGCCTGGGCCCAGTAGAGGGTCAAATAAAACTGACTACCCCGGTTATCCAGTTCGTATACCACCCGTGAGGGGGATTTTCTGTTTTGCAGGAATTTGGCTGTCGCCTTGTCTAGCGTATCGGCCAGTACCTGCGCCCGCGCATTGTTAAAGGTTTTTGCCAAATGCTCCAGTGAGACTACCAGCGCCAGATATTCTCCCAGCGAATCCCAGCGCAGGTGGCCTTCTTTTTGGAACTGCTGTACGTGTTTAGGGGCCGATCCGCCGGACCCGGTTTCAAACATCCCGCCCCCGTTCATTAAGGGAACAATTGAAAGCGTTTTAGCGCTGGTGCCAACCTCAAGAATGGGGAACAGGTCGGTTAGATAATCGCGCAGCGCGTTGCCCGTGACCGAGATGGTATCTTTGCCGTCTTTAAAGCGTTCCAGCGAGAAACGCATAGCCTCTGCCGGGGGTAAAATGCTTATATCCAGCCCTGTTGTATCAAATTTCGGTAAATATTGATCAATTTTTTTGATCAATTCAGCATCATGCGCCCGGTCTTTGTCTAACCAGAAAACCGCCGGCGCGCCGGTGGCTCTGGCCCGGGTTAGCGCCAGTTTAATCCAGTCTTTAACGGGAGCATCCTTGGCCTGACACATGCGCCAAATATCGCCGCTTTCAACCGTGTGTTCCATCAACACGTCTCCGGCGGCATTAACAACGCGCGTAACGCCGTTGCCCGGTATCTGGAAGGTCTTGTCGTGCGAGCCATACTCCTCGGCTTTTTGGGCCATCAGTCCAACATTAGGCGCGCTGCCGATGGTGGACTGGTCAAAAGCGCCATGCTCTTTGCAGAAGTCAATGACAGTCTGATAAATGCCGGCATACGATCGGTCGGGAATCATGGCCTTTGTATCTTTCAGTTTGCCATCAGGTCCCCACATTTTACCCGAATCGCGCACAACCACCGGCATAGAGGCGTCTATGATGATGTCGCTGGGTACGTGCAGGTTGGTGATTCCTTTATCAGAGTTGACCATAGCCAGTTCAGGGCGAATGTCATAGCAAGTCTGAAAATCCGCTTCAATTTCGGCGCGCTGCGCGTCTGGCAAGCTTTGAATTTTGGCGTAGACGTCACCGATGCCGTTGTTGGGGTCAACGCCTAATTCTTCAAACAGGTTTGCGTGTTTATCAAAGACCGGTTTGTAGTAGGCCAGTACCGCCTGACCAAAGATAATCGGGTCAGAGACCTTCATCATTGTCGCTTTCAGGTGCAGCGACAATAATACGTTTTGCGCTTTGGCGTCTTCAATTTGTTCCATAAAAAACGCTTGCAGCGCTTTTTGACGCATCACGGTTCCGTCAATTACTTCACCGGGCAGAAGCTCAAGCTTGTCCTTCAGAACGGTTGTGTTGCCGGCCTTGTCTACAAATTCAATGCGAATCACATCCGCATCAGCAAGCGTTACTGATTTTTCATTGCCAAAGAAGTCATCGCCGGTCATGTGGGCTACGTGGGTCTTTGAATCGGAACGCCACTCTCCCATACGAAGCGGGTTCTGGCGGGCGTATTCCTTAACCGCAGGCGGTACGCGCCGGTCAGAGTTGCCTTGTCGTAAAACCGGGTTTACCGCGCTGCCCTTGACCCGATCGTAGCGCGTCTTAATCTCCGCTTCCTCATCATTGGCCGGCTCTTCAGGATAGTCGGGCAGATTATAGCCTTTGTCTTGCAATTCCTTGATCGCGGCCTTCATCTGTGGAATAGAGGCGCTGATGTTGGGTAGTTTGATAATGTTTGCTTCGGGCTTCAGGGCCAGCTCGCCCAACTCGGCCAGGTCATCGGGCTGTTGCTGCGCTTCCGTCAAATAATCGGGAAAGTTGGCAATAATTCTGCCGGCCAGAGAAATATCTCTGGTTTCAACCGCAACCCCGGCAACCCCGGTAAAGGCTTTGATAACCGGCAGTAAAGATCGCGTTGCCAGGGACGGCGCTTCATCAGTGATGGTGTAGATTATCTTTGCAGCTTGATTTGTCATTATGTTTCCTTTTCTTCAGAGATTATGGTTTTGGTGTAGTTTGTTTGATTATAAAAATTTGATTTAACCCCGCCTATTTGGGATCAGCGGCAAGCCCAAATCCTGGGCAATCTGCTCCCTTGTCTTTTCATTGGCCAACTCAAGGACGACCCCATTCTGGTCTGCCCCGTGCTTTGAGGCCAACCAGAGGATGAGTTGCGCCGGTTCATCAGGCAAAAAGAGTTGACCTTTCTGATGATATTGTCTAAAGCGTTCTACCCAGGGGTAGACGGCGTTATTGCTTTGTCTGAGTTGCGCTTGCATCGAGGTTTCAACTACGCCGGGACCAATTGCGCTGACTACAATATCGGTATGGGCAACTTCAGCGGCCAGCGTGGTGGTGAAGCGATTTAACGCGGCTTTGCTGGCGTTGTAGGCGCTCCAGCCAACGGTATCACTGTTTGCCGCGCCAGAGCTTATGTTGATGATGCGCCCGTCGTCCCGGTCCAACATTTGGGGCAGGACAGTTCGCGCGCAAAGGTAGGGACCAACCACATTGATGTCAATCAGCTTTCGCCACGCTTCAGGGTCAACTTCCCAGGTTTTGCCAACAGGCGACAGCACGGCGGCGTTGTTGATCAGAATGTCAATGTGCTGGTAGGCGCGCAGGGTTAGCGTAACCAGGTTGTCTACCGCGCTGACGCAGGTTACGTCGGTGGGAATAGCCAGAGCGCGGCCTCCGGTGGCTTTGATTTCTTCAGCGACAGCCTGAATTTCCGCTTCCGTACGCGCCGCTAACACCACCGATGCGCCGGCCTCAGCCAGACGTTTGGCGGCGGCTTTTCCAATACCCCGTCCCGCGCCGGTGATGATAGCTACTTTGTTGTTTAGTAAATTTTCAATAGGCATATCTCTGTTTGTCCTTGTATTTAGAAATTAGGGTAATGGTTAAGTTGTAAGTGATGATTGCGGAATCCAAAACTGTAGTTTTGGACTCCATCACTTGCTTTTTTACCACTACCGAAATTAGAAGGGGCCAGTCTGCTTGTTTCTAAATCCTTTCGGCTCCGTTCAGGCTTGTACTGAGCCCTCGAATTCGCATTGTGTCTCTAATTTCTAATTTTTTAGCTCTAATTGTCCCAGATAAATTAAGGACTCTATGTCTTCAATTGCGTCAGGCGCGTAACGTTTTACAGCATTTCGCACCCGCTCAAGTTCCCTTTCAGCGGCCAGTCCTAACATCCGGGCAAGGTCGCCTAAATCCAGCGTACGTGAAGCTTCGAGTTTCATTAAAACCAAATAGGGTAAATCAAGTACCGGATAACCGGCAGGGTCCTGTTTAGGGTGCGATAACGCTTCGTCTATCCAGGGCGAGTTGCCAAAAATAACATCTACCTCTACGCCATTTGGCGATTGAAGCAGAAAGCCAGGGATTGTTAAGGGTGACACAAGCTGAAATCCGGCTATTTTCAAGCGTTCCAAAACGTCATCGCCGTCTCGATGATGCACCAGAATATCTAAATCTCTGGTGGCGCGTTCAGGCATATAGGCTCGCGTGGCAACTGCGCCGGCAATGGCCCAGGTCAGATTGCGCAAGATAGGGCGTAAATCAGGCCAATAATGCATTGCGGTTCTCCTGCGTAGAAAGGCATGCCCGCTGCCAGAGCCGGGCTTAATACGTCGTTGGGATATGTCAATCATAATACGACGACGCTGAGAGGCGGTGAGTTGGCTGTTATGAGTAATGGCTGCAATTGTTGGGGGTATTTTCATTGCTTCGTTCCCGGCGCTTGAATTCAACAGGCGCATTATACCGACTCATCAAATGACGAGCAAGTCACTCATTATTCCTCAATCAGAATTGCTTGTAATACTTCCCCCACCGGCGACAGTTCCCGATTCCTTTTGCGGGCGATGTTGTAGCTTCGTTTGATAATTTTCTTTTTGAGAGGCACTTTACGCAGCGTACCCCGGTCCAATTCTTGCTGCGCGGCAATACCTTGTATCAGAGCGATGCCCAGTTTTGCCTCTACGCTCCGTTTGATGGCTTCGGTTTCCTCCAAAATGATAACCTGAGAACTGCCGAGATAATCAGCCCCCACCAGTTCCCGCACCGAGGCGTGCAGCGCGGAACCGTTTTCGCGGGTGATCAGCGTTCGCCTGCGTAAATCGTCCAGCGTGACGCCGGGCAGTTCGACCCAGGGATCGTCGGGCGGGGCGATGACGATCAGCTCATCCTCCATAAAAGGCGTGATCTCAAGTTGAGGATGAGCGGCCGGCGACCCCACCAGCGCCAGTTCCACCTGCTCGTTAGTTGCGGCTTCCAGTAAATCGCCGGTATTGCCGGCCAGGATACGAATTTCTACGTCGGGTTGGCGCTGGCGCAGTTGCTTCAGCAGGTTGGGCAGCAGATAGATGGCCAAGGTATGCCCCACGCCCAGCCGAATGCTTCGTTTTGCCTGTTCGGCGGTCTCCAGCGTTTTTTCAATCGCCTCTTGATTTAGACCTAAAATGCGTTCAGCGTAGCCAAGCAAAGTCTCCCCCGCTTCCGTCAATTTGACGCCGCGCGGCTGCCGGATGACCAAGGGAGTACCCAGCATCTTTTCCAGGCTGGCTAACTGTTGACTGACGGTTGGCTGGGTCAGGCTTAGGCGCTCGGCGGCTCTGGTGAAGCTGCCTTCCTGCGCAATGGCCGTGAAAATTTGTAACTTGCCGGTATCTAAAAGTCCCATAGTAGCCCATTCTATCATAGAAATCATCTATGGCAAATGCAAGATGTATCAGTTTGGATTATGGCGGTTGAGATGGTATACTCTACGTTATAGATGGTTTTCGATCTTCGGGAAAATATGTATCATGCCAAAATGACAGAGTTACTCATTGGACGCGGCTTGAGTTGGGATAAGTAGAAGATGTAAAAATTTACTGCTGATTTGCCCAATTCTTTAAATTTTCATACACTTGTGTATACTATAATTAGCACAACAGTTGGGTTTATTGAGATTTCTTATGAGATTTGTTGATTTTTGCGCTGGCATCGGTGGGTTTCGTCTCGGGTTAGAAGAACTTGGGGCAGAATCTGTGTATTCTTGCGAGATTGATGACAGGTGCGAGGAAACTTATCGTACTAATTTTGGCGTAAATTTTGATGTAAAGGATATAGCAATTGCCAAATCCCATAAGCTTCCAAAGTACGATATGTTTTGTGCGGGTTTTCCATGCCAACCATTTTCTATAGCGGGTAAAAGAAAGGGATTTTCCGATGCGAGAAGCAATGTATTCAATCATATTATTAGGCTGATACGGGAAACATCTCCAGAGATAATTTTTTTGGAAAATGTGAAACATCTTTTGTATCTTGAAAAAGGAGAAACTATTAGAGCTATTCTTCGTATGCTCAATGAACAAGGTTATTATACAAAATATAAAGTGGTAAACAGTAAATACTTTGGCGTACCACAAAGCCGAGAAAGATTATTTATAGTAGGCTTTAAATCCAAAAGCGTCTATTATAAATTTTCTTTTCCTGTAGAAAAGGAAGTGACAAAAACGTTTGCGGATATTATTGATTACGGGAATACAGAACACCCTCTTTCCGCGCGTTGGAACGAGTATATCGAATTATATTCAGGGCGAAAATCACTCACTGAGATGTCTTTTCCAGTTCCGAAAACAAGAAAAAGGCTGGAAAAAAAACCAGCTAATATTTTATTGGACGATTGTGTATTGCAAATGCGTTCTAGCGGGATTAGAGCCATCCCTGTTACAAAGCCATTCCCCACATTCGCTGTAAGTATTAGCGGGGGAGGGGCAATGATTCCTGTTTATGTAAGAGAAAGAAGGCACTTGAGTTTACTGGAGATGAAAAGGCTAATGGGGTTTCCTGATGATTTTTATTTTTCAGTGGCTAGAACTCATGCCATAAAGCAATTGGCAAATGCCGTCCCACCACCGATTGTCGTTAAAATAGGAGAAAAAATTATTCAAGCGTTAGGAGCGCGAGAGGAGAAGTTTAAGGGGACGCATATAATACGAAATGAGATGTATCAACAAGTAAGTTTTTTAGGTTGAAATTTGAAAATTAATTTACATCCGATCGCTGATATTTTCTTGAGTTGGAGTCACTATTTTACTTCGCTCTGGATACGCCAAAGCGCATTCCGCGCATGTATTTGATGTACAAATTGTACAAATCTGCCACTTTGATTTATTGCAGTAGAAGCAGAGGGCTTGAAAATTTTCCAAATTACTTGATCCTCCTTTTTCTACAGGAACGCGATGGTCAAATACTTCGCGCACACGGTCTCGACTGAACACGTATTGTTTTACTTTCGAACGCGGATAGATTAGCGCTTCGCAGATGTTACATTTGTGATCCTGCGTTCGTCTAATATCTTCTTTCTGTTTTGGTGTCAAAGATCGTCTATTTGCTTTTTGGATTGTAAGGCTGAAAAACTTTTCGTGATCTTCGGGGGCTAACACATACCTCTGCCCACCGAGTCTTCTGTCTCCTGGCGTATTTGTTATCCATACAAAACCTTCCTCATTTCAAAGTTCACTAAAGGGTTTGTTGGCATCAGCATAAGAACTTTGGATCCAATTGTCCGGGATTTTGCCATAAAGTATACGTTTCACCTCTGGTAGACGCTCAGAACCTTTTTGTAAATCTGCCTCACACCCATCACCATGCTTAATCAAGATGAGCAACGCAGGAATTGTCCGTCTTTTCGTTAGGAGAATCTTACGTCCATCGTTGAACAAAATGACATAACCTCTGTCTCCTGTATTTTTTTCAATCTTTACAATGTTCTCGATTTTAATCTTCATCACTATCAACCGTCTGCAATAAGTCAGCGATTTTTATATCTAAAGCCTTTGCAATTTTAGCAATGTTTTCTAAGGTGATATTTTTTTCTGCGCGTTCAATCATACCGATATATGTACGGTGTAAATGAGCGAGGTCAGCTAATTTTTCTTGAGAATACCCTCGTTCAAGTCGTTCTTTTCTGACTCGTTGCCCGAAACGGGATAGTAATTTACTTTTCACGTTTCCTCTTGTTTAATTTTACATAAATTACGTAAGCCAGTGTAAAATAAAAATGCAAAGCAGTCCACATACTATAGTTAGCATCTGTGTCGCCATCGCGCATATATCGTAATCTTTGAGTTAATCATACAAAGGAGCTTAACAAATGACCAAACGCACCAAAAATACCTTCAACGCCCGCGCCACCTTCGAGACCGACAGCGGGCCAGCCTACATTTATCGTCTGGACAAACTGGAGCAGGACGGCGTGGCTGACATCAGCCGGCTTCCCTTTTCCATCAAGATTTTGCTGGAAAGCCTGCTGCGCGAGGAAGACGGCTACACCGTCACCCGCGAGGACGTGCGGAAGCTGGCTAACTGGAACGCCAAAGCCCCGGCCCCCAACGAAATCCCCTTCAAACCGGCCCGCGTGATTTTGCAGGACTTCACCGGGGTTCCGGCGGTGGTTGATCTGGCCGCCCTGCGCTCCGCAATGGCCCGGATGGGCGGCGATCCGCAGAAAATCAATCCCGTCATCCCCGCCGATCTGGTGATTGACCATTCGGTGCAGGTGGACGCTTTTGGTTCCAACGCGGCCCTTGCCTTCAACACCAGGCGCGAATTTGAGCGCAACTACGAGCGCTACGAGTTTTTGCGCTGGGGTCAAAGCGCCTTCGATAACTTTCGCGTAGTGCCTCCCGGCAGCGGCATCATCCATCAGGTGAACCTGGAATATCTGGCCCGCGGCGTGTGGACTCGCCCGGAAGATGACTTGCAAGTGGCCTACCCCGACTCCCTGGTCGGCACGGACAGCCACACCACGATGATCAACGGTTTGGGCGTTCTGGGCTGGGGCGTGGGGGGTATCGAAGCCGAAGCCGTTGTGCTTGGGCAACCCATTTATATGCTCACCCCGGAAGTCATCGGTTTCAAACTGACCGGCCAACTCCGCGAAGGCGTCACCGCCACCGACATGGCCTTGACGGTGGTGCAAATGCTGCGCGAAAGGGGCGTGGTGGGCAAATTTGTTGAATTCTACGGCTCCGGCGTTGGTCAGATGGCGCTGCCGGACAGGGCGACCATCGCCAATATGGCCCCCGAATACGGCGCCACAATGGGCTTCTTCCCAATGGATGATGTTGCTCTGAATTACCTGCGTCGCTCCGGGCGTCCTGAAGAACTGGTGCAGTTGGTGGAACGTTACACCAAAGAACAGGGTCTCTTCCTCAGTGACGATCTTTCAGAACCCGAATTCACCGACACGCTGGAACTTGATTTGGGCGACGTAGTTCCCAGTCTGGCCGGGCCAAAACGCCCGCAGGATCGCATCGAGTTGAGCAATATGCAAGAAGCTTTCAACCAAAGTTTGAAAGCGCCCGTCGGCGTGAAAGGTTTTGGCCTGAGCGATGAGCGCATCAAAACCAGCGTCTCTTATCAGGACGAAGACGGCAATACTATCGAACTGAAACACGGCTCGGTGGCGGTAGCGGCCATCACAAGTTGTACCAACACCAGCAACCCCTCGGTGATGCTGGGCGCGGGTATTCTGGCTAAAAAAGCGGTGGAAAAAGGCTTGAAAGTGAAACCTTATGTCAAAACCAGTCTGGCCCCCGGCTCCAAAGTTGTCACCGATTATCTCGATGAGGCCGGTCTCACCCCTTATCTGGAAAGACTGGGCTTCTATACTGTCGGCTACGGTTGCACCACCTGTATTGGCAACACCGGGCCCTTGCCGGAAGCGGTGCAAAAGGCCATCATCGAAGGCGATTTGATTGTCTCCGGCGTCCTCAGCGGCAACCGAAACTTCGAAGGTCGCATCCACCCCCACGTGAAGGCTAATTTCCTGGCCGGGCCGCCGCTGGTGGTTGCGTTTGCCATCGCCGGAACCACCGACATTGACCTGAGCATTGAGGCGCTGGGCCAAGACAAAGAGGGCAATCCGGTCTACCTGAAGGATATTTGGCCCACACAGGCCGAAATTGCCGCCGAATACGATAAAGCCCTGAATCCGGAAACCTTCCGCAAAGAGTACGGCGGCATCGAGCAGAGCAACGCTCGATGGAACGAAATTCCCGTCACCGGCGGCGATTTATTCGATTGGAAAGCGGAATCCACCTACGTGCAGGAGCCGCCCTTCTTTGTTGACCTTAGTCCCGACGCGCAGCCTATTCAGCCCATCGAAGGGGCTAAAGCGCTGGTTAAAGTTGGCAACAGCGTCACCACCGACCACATCTCTCCGGCGGGCGTTATTGCCACCGATGGCCCGGCGGGCAAATACTTGCAGGAACGCAATGTAGCGCTGCGCGACTTCAATAGTTACGGCTCCAGGCGCGGCAATGACCGGGTGATGACGCGCGGAACCTTTGCCAACGTGCGCCTGCGCAACCAAATGGCTCCCGGCACTGAAGGCGGCTATACAACTTACCTGCCCACCGGCGAAGTTATGTCCATCTTTGACGCCAGCCTGAAATACAAAGAGAGCGGCGCGCCCTTGGTAGTATTGGCCGGTAAAGAATACGGAACCGGCTCCAGTCGGGACTGGGCCGCCAAAGGAACCTACTTGCTGGGCATCCGCGCCGTTTTGGCCGAAAGCTACGAGCGCATCCACCGCAGCAATCTGGTGGGTATGGGCGTGCTGCCCCTGCAATTCAAAGACGGCGACAGCGCCGAATCGCTGGGCCTGACCGGAGAGGAAAGCTACAGCATTGCCATTGACGATAAGCTTCAGCCTCGCCAGGATGTTGAAGTCACCGTCACCAACGCCGAGGGAAATCAGCGCGTCATTACAATGCTCTGTCGCGTTGACACCCCGGTTGAAGTAGATTACTATCGCAACGGCGGCATTTTGCAAACCGTGCTGCGCAACTTCTTGGCGGCGTAGGTAGTTTAATGAGTTTTCTTCTATTCTTAAAGCAATTCCGCGAAGACTTCTTCCACATTGGCGCTGCCTTGCCCAGCTCCTCTGCGTTGGGGCGGGCCGGTGCGGCCTACCTGGCGAAAAAGGAAGGCCCCGTGCGCGTGCTGGAAGCCGGCGCCGGAACCGGCTCCTTTACCCGTCAGATAATTCACCTGCTGGAACCGGGCGACATATTTGACGTGGTTGAAATCAACCCCAACTTGATTGCCCACCTGCGGCAGCGTCTTGAAAACGAAGCAGGCTTTCAGCCCCGGGAAGGCGTTACGGTCAACCTTATCAACGACGATGTTCGCCGCGCGGCTACGGGCGAATACGATTACATCATCTTCAGCCTGCCGCTCACCAATTTCCCGCCATCGCTGGTGCAAGAGATTTTAGAGTTGATGATGGCGCGATTGAAGCCGGGCGGCGTGTTCAGCT
>DUEH01000210.1 GCA_011192195.1 Chloroflexota bacterium
AATTTTTGCAAGCTATCAGCTATCAGCTTTTAGCTATCAATGTTTAATCATAAAGCTGAAGGCTGACTGCTGAAGGCTGAAAGCTACTTCCAAAGGAGATTGATATGCCTAGTCTGGGTATTCCTGAACTGCTGATTATTTTGGTTATTATAGTAGTTATCTTTGGTGTTGGTCGCCTGCCGGAAATAGGCGGCGCGCTGGGCAAGTCTATTCGCGAGTTTAGATCGGCTACTACAGATGAAGAAAAAACCAAAAAAGCCAAACTGGATGCTGAAATAGAAGCCTCTGCCAGCGATACTTCTGAAAATACAGAAGCGTAGGGCTAAACCTGTGTGTTTGCCTCATCGGGGGCAGATTGTAGTATTTACCGAGCTAAAACAACGTTCTCCAACTTTCGCTGGCGAGCGTTGTTGATTGTTTTTTCTGTCAAATCTCATTCAAATCTCATTTCCTTCAAAACCCCTCTTAGCACTCTGGTTACTAGAGTGCCAAATTCGACTCCCCTATTTGCTTTTTTGAAAAACTTTAGTATCATGCTTAATTGTTCTTGGCACTCGGGTTGTTGGGGTGCTAAAGCCAATGATTAAATGACCATTATAACTTAAGCATCATTGCAAAGTTATAATATAAAAATTTTAAAAAATTACTAAGGAGAAATAACAATGGCTAAACAAATTTATTTCAATGAAGACGCGCGCCGCGCCCTGAAGCGAGGGATTGACACTTTGGCCGACGCCGTCAAAACCACCCTTGGGCCTAAAGGCCGCAATGTTGCCCTGGACAAAAAATGGGGCGCGCCTACCGTCACCCACGATGGCGTGACCGTAGCCAAAGAAATCGAACTGGAAGACCCCTTTGAAAATATGGGCGCCCAGCTCCTTAAAGAGGCTGCCACCAAAACCAACGACGTGGCCGGTGACGGGACCACTACCGCCACTGTTCTGGCTCAAGCCATCACCAATGAAGGGCTGAAGAATATTGCCGCCGGCGCCAACGCAATGCTTCTGAAGCGCGGCATTGACCTGGCCGCCACCAACGTGATTGAAGCGGTTAACAAGATGAGCATTCCTGTTGAAGGCAAAGATAGCGTGGCCAACGTCGCCAGCATCTCCGCCGCCGACGCAGAAATTGGCGCTTTGATCTCTGATGTGATGGATAAAGTTGGCAAAGACGGCGTCATCACTGTTGAAGAGAGCAAGGGCCTGAAATTTGAGACTTCTTACGTAGAAGGGATGCAATTTGACCGCGGCTACATCAGCCCCTACTTCATCACCGACGCCGATACGATGGAAGCCAATCTTGAAAATCCCAAAATTCTTATTTACGATAAGAAAGTTTCCGCTGCTCAAGACCTGGTTCCCCTTTTGGAGAAACTGGTTCAAACCGGCCGGCGCGAACTGGTTATTATTTCCGAAGATGTTGACGGTGAAGCGCTGGCTACTCTGGTATTGAACAAACTGCGCGGAACCTTCAACGTATTGGCAATCAAAGCCCCCGGCTTTGGCGACCGCCGCAAAGCAATGCTGCAAGACATTGCCATTCTCACCGGCGGTGAAGTCATTAGCGAAGAAGTTGGCAAAAAGCTGGAGAGCGCCACGCTGGAAGACCTGGGAAGCGCAGAAAAAGTCACCTCTACCAAAGACGACACTACCATTGTTGGCGGCGCTGGCAGTAACGAAGCCATTCAAGGCCGCATCAAGCAAATTCGCGCTGAAATTGATAACTCTACCAGCGATTACGACACCGAAAAACTGCAAGAACGTCTGGCTAAACTGGCCGGCGGCGTAGCCATCATTGGCGTTGGCGCAGCCACCGAAGTTGAACTGAAAGAGAAAAAACATCGCGTAGAAGACGCCCTTAGCGCTACCCGCGCCGCAGTTGAAGAGGGTGTGGTTCCCGGCGGTGGTGTAACCCTTATCAACGCCGCCAAAGCTATTGCCGACCTAAGCCATGAGAACCGCGATATCAACACCGGCATCACCATTGTTCGCCGCGCTCTGGAAGAGCCAATGCGCGGGCTGGCCGAAAACGCCGGTTACGACGGCGCTGTAGTGGTGGAAGAAATTCGCCGCCGCAACGTTGATAACGGCAGCAACGTTGGCTTCAACGTCATGAGCGAAGTGTACGAAGACATGATTGCAGCAGGCATCATTGACCCGGCCAAAGTGACCAAGAGCGCTATCTCCAACGCCTCGTCCATTGCCGGAATGATCCTCACCACCGAAGCCCTGATCACCGACATCCCCGAACCAGAAGCGCCAATGCCTGCCGGCGGCGCTCCCGGAATGGGCGGCATGGGCGGTATGATGTAAGCGACCGCCGATCTACCGCTGCTTTGGTCTGACCAGTACCGCCAATGGTCAGCGTAACGGACGTGTCTTACCTTGAACAAACATAAGGAAGCGCTTTACTCATTGAGTGAAGCGCTTCCTTAATTTTTGGCAACGTGCTATAATCTGCGAATGGGTGAATTTGCGAAACTGCGAATTTGCGAAACTGCGAATTGGCGAATAAGGTCATTTTTGTCCATTCGCCAATTCGCCAATTCTGATTGAGGAGTGAAAATTGACATCAAGTACACAACCTGTCCATAGGCAACTTAGACCGCGGCGCAAGAAGCCAATTTTTGGCACGGCTTTCAAAGCAGGGATAATGGGGGGGATTGTGATCAGCCTTTTGTTGGCGCTGTATCAAATCTCCTCGCCCTTTTTACAGATTGTTTTCATTCCAATGGCGATGATCATTGTGTGGGTTGTTACCGGTATTGGCGCAGCAATGATGGCTGGCGACCGGGTTATTACCGGGGGGCAGGGATGGAAAATAGGCATGATTGCCGGGTTGATTTCCGGCATTGTGGAGGGGATTACTTCAATGGCTATTGCCGCTTTGGGTACTACCTTTATCAGGTATGGTGAAGGGATTTTGCTTCAATTTTCAGATACCCGGTTGGCTTCTTTGGTAGAGGCCGGCTTTACGGAGCAGATGCTTGTTACTTCTGGCAGCGTTTTATCGGCTATGGTTGTGTGCGGCGCCGGGGGTATGGTGTTGTCCGCCTTGTTGGGGGGATTGGGCGGCTGGTTGTACCCTAAATTTGGGGAGTGATCCTAAAGGATGTGGGACAAGCCTTTCGCCTTCACCCTTTGTTTTAACACGGGAATAGCCGCTTGCGCGGCGCGTCCTCTGTGGCTGATGGCGTGTTTTTCTGCGTCTTCAAGTTGAGCCATTGTTTTTCCAAATTCCGCCAGGAAGAAGATGGGATCATAGCCAAAGCCATTGCTGCCGACAGGGGCGGACGCTATTTGTCCCTCAACTGTTCCTTCAACTACTTCGGCCTGTCCTTGCGGGCTGACAATAGCAATGGCGCACTTGAAGCGAGCGGTACGCGCTTCGTCCGGCGCGTTTAGCGCCTGCAACTTCTCTAGCACCAGTTGATAGCGTTTTTGATGCGCTTCTTTGTCCGTGCCGCCGTAGCGAGCGGAATAAATCCCCGGCGCTTTGTTCAGGGCATCCACTTCCAGGCCGGAATCATCGGCCAGGGTGAGCAATCCGCTGGCTTTTGCAAAAGCTTTGGCTTTGATCAGCGCGTTTTCGGCAAAGCTTAAGCCGGTTTCTTCCGGGTCCAGAGTCAAGCCTTCTTGCCGGGGAGTGGTGACCTCAAAAGGAATGTCAGCGAAAATTTGCTGATATTCCTTTATTTTATGTTGGTTGTTGGTAGCTATCAATAATTTCATTGTAGTAAAATGGTATACGGCGTATTGCTGCCGGTAGCTTGCCACACTAAAAAGAGTGGCGCTTCGCCTGCTGGAATGTGAAATAGCAAATCGCCCTCAACAGCGCCTTCGTTTGGCAGTTCACCATTCACTAAGCGGCGTCCATTATCAGCTTGAGCGTCTGGCAAGTAAAAAACATCCTGGGTATTTTTTAGCTGAAAATTGGCTACTTCATATACTTTGGCAAAGTCTGTGGGCTGAACACTCCGTAATAATACGGATACGGCTACAAATTCCATCCCCGAAGCCGGAGCCAGATTATTGGGCTGAACGTTTCGTTGAATGTCAAGAACCGTTAGCTCTGTGGACAGGTTTGGCTCGACAATTGGCTGTCCAATGACATAAGAATCTGAGGGCGTGGCAACGATAACCACCGGCGGCGTTGGCGCAACCGCATCGGTGGTAACTGGTGGGGCAGGCGTTACTACAGGCGGAGTGACCGCTGGCTGTGGAACAACCGGAGTGACCGCTACGCCGCCGGACTGAACGGGAATATACGTTTCCTGACCAACCGGCGCGGTAATTCCCAGCCGTTCGTCAATTATCCAGCCCAGCGTCAAGGTGACTACGCAACAACCAACCAAAATCAAAGTGGTGCATCCGCCGGCCAAAAAGAACAGGGCGCGTTTGCCGGGCGGGTCTCCTTCAGGTTCCGGTTCGTAATAATCAAGCTCCGGGTCTGGTTCCGGCAGTTGATACTGGGGACGTGGTGGAGGGGGATAATCGGGTGGCCCCCAATATTGTGTCATAGAAAACTCCAAAATAAAGGGTGAAGGATGAAAGTTTTTTTGCGCCTTCACTCGCTGTAGCGCGTCTTAAGTTCCTGACGCAGAAGCAAAACTGATAGCCATTATAACGTAAAGTGGCAAAACAGCAAGCAAAATGTTATTATATTCAACGATGGAAGATTTTAAAATAGCTGCGGGCTCGATGGGGATAGACCTGAGTCCGGGCCAAATTACGCAATTTGAAATATACTACCAAAGTCTTGGCGATTGGAATGAGCGGGTAAATCTGACCAGTATCACTGAGCGCGCAGAGGTGTTCACCAAACATTTTCTGGATTCCTTGAGTTGTCTGATTGCGCTGCCAAAGTTGCCCAAACACGTGGTTGACGTGGGCGCAGGCGCTGGATTTCCCGGTTTGGCCTTGAAAATTGCTCAACCGCATATTCAACTGACGCTCGTTGAATCAACCGGCAAAAAGGTGAAATTTCTGCGTTTTATGGTGGAAGAATTGGCGCTTGAAAATATGACCGTCCTTCACAATCGCGCCGAAGAAGTGGGGCGGTTGCCCGCTCACCGAGGCCGCTACGATCTGGCGTTGGCCCGCGCTGTGGCCGGCCTGCCGGTGTTGGCTGAGTATATGCTGCCCTTGTTGAAAAAGGGCGGTTTGATGCTGGCCCAAAAAGGCCGCGACCCCGGCGACGAAGTTCGCGCCGCAGCCAACGCGCTGGGTATTTTGGGCGGCGTCCACCGGCGGACGCTTTCGGTTGCCGTTCCCAATTTGAAGGCAGAAAGACATTTAGTGTTGGTCAAGAAGATGAAAGAAACGCCCAAACAATACCCGCGCAGGGCGGGGACGCCGGCTAAAAAGCCAATCAGGTAGATTTACAATTTACGAATGCAAGACCAAAGTTTACGCCAAAAATCCAAGGATCTACTCTACGCAGCTATTTTAACCCTGCTTGCCTTCCTCAACTTCTACCGAGGATTGGCCCCCTCTGTGACGGCTGTCTTTGACGACAGTCTGGAGTTTGCGCTGGTTGTGCATCGGCTGGCGATTGCGCACCCTACCGGCTACCCGCTTTATATTTTGCTGGGCAAAGCATTCAGCCTCTTCAACCCGCATAACATTGCCTGTCAACTCAACCTGATGAGCGCAGCCTTTGCCGCGTTGAGCGTGGGCGCATTGTACCTGCTTGGCGTATCTTTTGCGCCTAAAAACGATTCCCCTACCGCTTACCGGCTGGGAAGCGGGTTGGGCGCATTGCTCTTTGGCCTTGGGCCGGTCTTCTACAGTCAGGCTGTCATCGCTGAAGTGTATACGCTGAACGCGCTGTTTGTGGCCTTGATACTTCTGCTGACGCTGCAAAAACGCTGGCTCTGGCTGGCTTTTACCTTTGGATTGAGCCTTACCCACCACCGAAGCGCGCTTCTGCTGCTCCCGGCCATCCTTCTTTACGTTGCGGCAACTTACGGGCTGCATTGCCGGGCGGGCTGGAAACAACTTTGGCGCGATATTTCTCCTCTCAAACTACTCATCGCCTTTGCTGCGCCGCTGCTGTTGTACCTCTATCTGCCTCTGCGCGGACACGTCGGCGCCTTGGAAGGCGATTACCAAAACACATTAGGCGGCTTCTGGAAACACGTAACGGGCGGCGGTTACGGCGCGTTCCTCTTTGGCAACCCTTTTGGCAATGAGCGTTCTTTAGGCTTTTATCTGAAGCTGATGGCTGATGAACTTAACTGGTGGGGCGTGGGATTGAGTATCGGCGGGGTGGGGTGGCTTTTATACGATTTACGATTTATGATTTACGATTTACGATTGACTGCTGAAAACGTCCAATCAGCAATCGTAAATCCAAAATCCAAAATCCAAAATCCAAAATTGCTGTTGACCGGGACGGCGTTTTTGACTTATTTGACCTTCAATCTCTTCTACACCGTCACCGACATCGAAGTTTTTTTTATTCCCAATTTTTTGTTGCTGGCGTTGTGGGCCGGGCTGGCGCTGGGCGTGATTTTTGAGCG
>DUEH01000211.1 GCA_011192195.1 Chloroflexota bacterium
AGGCGAGGCGGTGGGAAGGGAGGTAGAAAGATAAAGCGGCCCTTCGATGACAGATTGCTGCGGAACGTCTTCTGCGGGCGACGAGAGTTGAGATTGAAAAAAAGTAAAAATCGCTAAAAGAAAGGGAAGCGCTAATGTTCGACCTGCTACCTTGCTGCTACTCATTGTAACCGTTCACTCCCCCCTCGTTCCAATACCCAAAAATCGGGGCAGACTCTACCCCAAAAATGGGACTTGCGTGAGGACGCAGAGCGTCTGGGTATGCGTTACCACGCCGGAGCGTGGTAACGAGAGGAAGTAAATGGTTACTACTCATCCAATGCAGCAACGCCGGGGAGGCTTTTGCCCTCTAAAAATTCAAGACTGGCCCCGCCGCCGGTAGAGATGTGGCTCATTTTGCTGGACAGACCGGAAAGTTCTACGGCAGCGGCGCTGTCTCCGCCGCCGATGATGGTGGCGGCGTCGCTCAATTCGGCCAGCGCCTGGGCAACGGCAAAGGTTCCTTCGGCAAAACGAGGAAATTCAAAGACGCCCATCGGTCCATTCCAAATAACCGTTTTGGCGGCGGCCAGACGATTAGAAAAGTGGGCGATGCTGGCGGGGCCAATATCCAGAGCCATCCAGCCGTCCGGAATTTCATCTACCGGAACCACGCGAATTTCAGCGTCGGCGGCAAATTTATCCGCAAGCGTCAAATCAACGGGGAGGATAAGCTTGTCGCCGGCTTCATCCAGCAGGCTTTTGGCGGTGTCCAGCGCGCCCTGCTCTACCAGCGAGTTGCCGGTATTGTAGCCCTGCGCGGCAAAGAAGGTGTTCGCCATTCCGCCGCCAATGAGCAAGCCGTCCACTTTGGGGAGTAAGTTTTTGATGACTCCAATTTTGTCAGATACTTTGGCGCCGCCCAAAATAGCCAGGAATGGCGGGGCAGGATCGGCCAGCGCTTTGCCCAGATAGTCCAGTTCTTTAGCCAGCAGGAATCCGGCAACGGCGGGGCGCAAAAAATGCGTCACGCCTTCGGTGGATGCGTGGGCGCGGTGAGCGCTGCCAAAGGCGTCGTTGACGTAAATTTGGCCCAATGCGGCAAGCTGCGCGGCAAAGTTTTTATCGTTTTTCTTTTCTTCGGGGTGAAAGCGGGTGTTTTCCAGTAAAATTACGTCGCCGGGCCGCATTGCTTTTACGGCGGATTCCACTTCCAACCCTACGCAATCGTCCATCTTTTTTACCGGACGATCCAGCAATTCAGCCAAACGCTCGGCGACCGGGTTCATTTTCAGGGCGTCAAGCGCCTGCCCTTTGGGGCGTCCCAGATGCGACATCAGGATGACGGCGGCGTTGCGCTTAAGCAGGTATTCAATGGTGGGCAGGGCAGAACGGATACGCCGGTCATCGCCCACTACGCCATCTTGAAGCGGTACGTTAAAGTCAACCCTAAGCAGAACTCGTTTGCCGGATACGTCAATGTCAGTGAGTGTTTTTTTGTCCATAAGTTACCTCAGTTGGATTGACGATTTCAGATTTTGGATTTACGATTGGGTTTTATGCGCAACTTTCCTCTGATCCACACGTTCGTTTTCTCGGTAGTGGTAAAAAAGTAAGTGATGGAGTCCAAAACTACAGTTTTGGATTCCGCAATCATCACTTACAACTTAACCATTACCCGTTTTCTCTCGTTCCCAAACAGAGTTCGGGATCGAGAGAAAAAATCGTAAATCCAAAATCGTCAATCGTCAATCCCTACAGTTTGCCTGCCATCAGGTCGGCCAGGTCGGCGGTGCGGCAGGAGTAGCCCCACTCGTTATCGTACCAGGTGACTACTTTGACCATATTGCCCCCCAGCGCCTGGGTAAATTGCGCGTCAATGCTGCTCGAGGCGGGGTCGCCCTTGAAATCAATGGAGACTTTGGGTTCTTCCGAGTAGTTCATTACATCTTTCATCTGGCCGTTTTCGGCGGCTTCTTTGAGGGTGGCGCGTAAGGTTTCGGTGGTGACCTCTTTTTCTACTTCGGCCACAAAGTCCACAATGGATACGGTAGAGGTGGGAACGCGCAGGGCGTAGCCATCGAATTTGCCTTCCAGTTCAGGAATGACCAGGGATACGGCTTTGGCCGCGCCGGTGGTGGTGGGGATGATGCTCATTGCGGCGGCGCGAGCGCGGCGCAGGTCGCTGTGCGGCAGGTCAAGGATTTTTTGGTCGTTGGTGTAGGCGTGGATGGTGGTCATCAGGCCCTTGACAATGCCAAAAGCGTCATTTACGGCTTTGGCGGCGGGAGCCAGACAGTTGGTGGTGCAGGAGGCGTTGGAAACGATATGATGTTTGGCCGAATCGTACTGGTCGTCGTTAACGCCCAATACTACAGTCAAATCAACCTGGCCTTTAGCGGGAGCGCTGATGATGACTTTCCTGGCGCCGGCCTGAATGTGCCTGGCGGCCAATTCTTGAGAGCGGAAAAAACCGGTGCTTTCAACAACAATGTCTACGCCCAATTCGCCCCAGGGAAGGTCGGCGGGATCGCGTTGGGATAATACTTTGAGCAATTCGCCGTCAATCAGCAAGCCTTCGTCCACTACTTCAATGCTGCCATCAAATTTGCCGTAATTCGAGTCGTATTTCAGCAGGTGCGCCATTGTGGGCACATCGCCAATATCGTTTACAGCAACTACTTCCAGCGTATCAGGGTAAGTTTCTCTGATGATCTTGAATATCTGTCGGCCAATGCGGCCAAATCCGTTGATGCCTACTTTGGTTGTCATTTGTAATTCTCCTTGGTTTTAAAAGGTTTTGATAATAAAAAAGAGACTCTGGAATTCGCTATGAACCGGCGCTCCCTTGCCCCTTGTTTTGAAACCATTTTATGAGTTGCGCGGCTAATTTATCAGAATTATGCCGCCACGGCCTGTCTGTATCAATAACATCTGCCTGAACCAGACGGTATGGCATTGTATCAGTTATTTCAGGATTTATCAAATTAAACAGATTACTCTGTGAAGGATGGCGCAACTTGTTATTAGCCAGAATGTGGGTGAAAAAATTTGAGCCGACGTGTTTTTCCAGAGCGCGAATGTGCTTACTGAGGGTGTAATTTTCCGTTTCGCCTTGCTGAGTAGCTACGTTGGCAATATAAATTTTAGGCGCTTGACTTACGCGAACAGCTTGCGCTATTTCCGGAACCAGCAGGTTGGGCAGCAGGCTGGTGTAGAGACTGCCCGGCCCCAAAACAATCAGATTGGCGTTTAAAATGGCTCTGACCGCGCCGGGGTAGGCGGGCGGACTATCCGGTTCCAGATACACCCGCTCGATGGGGGCGCGAGCGTGAGGAATGGCGCTTTCGCCGCTGACGCGCATCTCGGTGCCGGCGGTAGTCAGTACGTCGGCGTAGAGGGTGACATCTTGCAGGGCGCTGGGGATAATTTGGCCGCGAATTGCCAGTACTTTGCTGCTTTCGGCCAGCGCGCGCTCAAAACTGCCGGTGACAGCGGCCATTGTGGTGATGAAGATATTGCCAAAACTATGCCCTGCCAGGCCATCGTCTTCAGCGATTTGGCCGTTTTTGTTATTGTTGCGTTTGGAGAATCGGTACTGAAAAAGTTGGGTGGTCAGCGCGTCGTCATCGGCCAGGGCAGCGATGCAGTTGCGAAAGTCACCGGGGGGCAGCACGCCCAGCGAACGCCGCAGCCGCCCGGATGAGCCGCCATCGTCGGCCACAGTGACAATGGCGGTGATGTTGTCGGTGTGTTTTTTCAGACCGCGCAGCAGCACGCTCATCCCCGTGCCGCCGCCAATGGTCACCACCTTGGGGCCTTTGCTGCGCTGTCTGGCGCGATGCAGCATTTCCGCCAGTTCGGCGGCATCGGTTTGGGGAGGCAAAATAGCGTAGAGAAGGGTCTGGTTCAGCTTGAAAAAACTAAACAGGATAACGCCTATCCCCATTCCGCCAAAAATCATTGCGCGAAACCAGCGTGGCAGAGATTGTAGCGCCAACAAGCGCACCCAATCAGGGTAGCCGGTAGCGCCATAAATATCGCGCAGAAACAGACCAAAACCCAGCGCCAAAATAGTGATGCCAATGAATAAAAGCAACAGCCATCGCTTAACGCCCATTCCCGGCGTCAACCAGCGCGATGCGATTTTGAGGTTATGCGGCATAGTTCTTCTCCCGGCAGGATTATACCACTGACGAATGGCGAATGGCGAATGGGCGGATGGCGAATGGCGAATGGCGAATGATATCCGATTCGCAACCATTCGTCATTCGCCATTCGCCATTCGCCATTCGTCAGTGGTATAATCGGCAACTATGAAATCTGGAAACAAACCCCTCAAGTTTATTGCCCCCGGCGCATTGATTACGCTGATTGTCGCTGTTGGCCTGGCGCTTCTTTTTTGGCCGCGCTGGCAGAGCCGGCTTTTCTACATCACCGGCGAAGAAGAAGCGCTGAAGCAGTTTTCCGGCGGGATTCAGTACCTCTTCACGCGCTTGCAGCCGCCCCTAAAAACCGCCGATATGGTACCTGTTCAACACGCCGATATGGCCCCCTTTGGCGTGAACACTTTCTTGCAGCAAGAGGTCGAGCCGCAAAAGCGAGAATTGGCGATGAAGATGGTCGCCGAAGGGGGTTTCAAGTGGATCCGGCAGGAATTCACCTGGGAAGACATCGAAATTCACGGCAAAGATGATTTTGAAGATCGTCGCAACCCGCCGTCTAAATCGGCCTGGGAAAAATACGATCACATTGTAGACCTGTCCGAAAAATATGACGTGCAGATTATGGCTCGCCTCAGCAATCCGCCTGCCTGGACTCGCGCCGAAGGGAACGACGCAGGCGCTTTTGCCCCGCCCGATAACGTGAAAGACTTCGGCGATTTTGTGGAAGCCGTGGCTCAACGTTACAAAGGGCGAATACACGTGTACCAACTCTGGAATGAGCCGAATATTTATCCCGAATGGGGCGCATACCCCATCAACGCCATCGAATACGTGGCCTTGCTCAAAGAGGGTTACACGCGCATCAAGGCAGTAGACCCGGATGCAGTAGTGGTGATGGGCGCGCTGGCCGCCACCATCGAGTTGGACCGCCAGCGACGGGAGGGCATCAGCCCCGGCGGCCTGTCCGATGTACTCTTTTTGCAGCAAGTCTACGATGCGGGCGGCGCGGATTATTTCGATGTGCTGGCGATGCAGGGCTACGGTCTGTGGTCCGGCCCCTATGACCGCCGCATGCAGCCCCGCGTCCTCAACTTCTCTCGCCCCCTCTACATTCGCGATGTGATGGTGCGCAACGGCGACGCTCACAAAGCGATATGGCTCAGCGAGATGGCCTGGAACGCCACGCCGCCGGATTCCGGCATCCCCGCCGTATACGGTAGCGTTTCGCCGGAGCAGCAGGCAGCCTACGCCGCGCTGGCCTACGAACGGATACAAAAGGAATGGGCCTGGCTGGGCGTCGCCAATTACTGGTTTCTCAAACAAGCCACCGACCAGGAATTGCAGGACGGCAATCCCCAATACTTTTTCCGCCTGCTGGAACCCGATTTCAGCCCAATGCCCGTTTACGAAGCCTTGAAAGAGACCAACAATCAGCCGCCAATGATGCACCTGGGCTATCACCAGGAAGACCACTGGGCCATCCATTACAGCGATGGCTGGCAGCGCGTGAAAGACCCTTACGCCGTGTTGGGCAGTCTGATGCAGACCACAGAAAAGGGCGCGACCCTTGATTTTACCTTTTGGGGAAGCGGCGTAACGCTGGTTGCTATTCCCGGCGTAGCAGGCAGTCAGCTTCAAGTTCAGATCAACGGGCAGGAGCCAACGAAAAATATTATTTCGGCGGGAGAGCAGCAGGAACCGGTAGAGATTGCGCTGGTTGACGGGTTAGAGGAAGGTCCTCATTACGTTAGCGTGACGCTAATGGGCGATGGCGAGGCCAAAATTGACGGCTTCATTGTCCACAACACCCAGGGCGGCGGAATTGTGGGGTATATCGGTCTGGCGGTGATGGCGCTGTTGGCGTTGACAGGGTTGGGGTGGATTACCAAAATGGCAAAGCGAATTGTGATGGATGACTAGCAACGACGGTCATTGCCCTGTTGCAAGTGCATCTCAACTTTTAGACAGATAATGGAAGCTTCACCGCAGAGGCACAGAGTCACAGAGATTTTTTATGTTTTTCTCTGCGTCTCTGCGCCTTTGTGGTGAAAACTCGCCTAAAAACTGAAACACATCCGCCATTCAAATAGTTCTGCGGAGTTTTCAGCAAAGATGTGTTGGGTTGGGAAGAGTTTCAGGTCAGGGATTATGAGTCGATCAAGAATATTATCGCCCTGGCATTCTTTGCAGGCGGTTATTTTTATGAAATCGGGTCTGATTTGACCGAAAACCCGACCATTGTTCTGATTGCTCAATTGGGAGGCGGCAAAGGAAAGGTGACCCGCCATTATTTCCTGGAAGGTCTAAAAAAATTA
>DUEH01000212.1 GCA_011192195.1 Chloroflexota bacterium
CCAGTACAAAGTTGATGGCGGTTCCTGGCAAACTTATTCTGCCCTTTTCACCGTCTCCGGCGAAAGCGTTCACACCATCACCTATAAATCTCAAGACAACGCCGATAACTGGGAGACCGAAAAGCAAGCTATCTTCGGCATTGATTCTACCGTCCCCACCGGCAGTCTTGGCATAAACAACGACGCCTCTGTAACCCACGCTACGCTGATATCCCTGAACACAAGCGCCGCCGACAACCTCAGCGGCGTTTCCAAAATGCGCGTCCGCGATGCGGGCGATACCTGGGACGATTGGCAGCCCTGTACTGCCGCGCCGCTTTGGTTGCTGCCCGGACCCACCGGCCAAACCTTTAGCGTGGGCGTTCAATTCAAGGATCGGGCGGGCAATGAATCCGGCGTTTACACCGATACCATTCCGCTGGACATTTACCCCGACCAATCCGCGTCAGCCGGCTATCGTTTGCAGAAGACCACCCTCGGCGCGGCTGGCGAACCAAGCGCCTCTGCTAACTACCAACTGCGCGGCACCTTGGGACAGCCATCGGCGGTTAGCGTGATGACCACTACAAATTATGTCGCATCCTGGGGCTACTGGCGCGCTAAAAGCATCGTCAATCCGGTACAGGCGGGTTTCACCGCCTCGCCCATCAGCGGCGCGGTTCCGCTGACCGTAACTTTTGTCAATACCAGCGCCGGAAGCTACGACAGCAGCTTATGGAACTTCGGCGACGGCGTTAGCAGCGCCTTGATCAGCCCCACCCACACCTACACATCTGCCGGAGTTTACACCGTTGCGCTCACTGTGAGCGGGACAGGCGGAACAGATACCTTGACCCGCGCTACTTACATCACCGCCACAGCGCCGCCGATACCGGTACAAGTAGATTTCACCGCCTCGCCCCTTGCCGGTTCTGCGCCTTTGACCGTCACATTCACCGACGTGTCCACCGGCGACATCACAAGTTGGCAATGGGACTTTGGCGACGGCAGTAGTAGCGCCACGCAAAACCCCGACCACGCTTACGCCGCCGCCGGTTCGTATACTGTCACCCTCACCGTCAACGGGCCAAACGGCAGCGACGCCGAAGTGAAGACCGGCTATATCCAGGTGAGCGATGATCCGGTCATCGCCAATTTTACGGCTAACCCAACCAGCGGCGAAGCGCCGCTCGATGTTCAATTCACCGACGTTTCATCGGGCGACCTTAGCGTCTGGCAATGGAGCTTTGGCGATGGGGAAAGCAGCGCCTTGCAGCATCCGTCGCACACATACCAGGCAAGCGGGGTCTATACGGTCAGTCTGCTCGTCAATGGGTTGGGGGGAACGGGGAATTTGGTCAAAACGGGCTATATTAACATTACCCCGGCAAGCGCGGATAACAACATTTACCTGCCGCTGATTTTGAAATAACGATTATAGGATAAATGACCTCCCAACGATTACATACGTCCGCGACAATCTATACGAAATTCTGATAATTTAAAAGCCATTGGAAGTAAAAAAAACAGATACCGGTAACTTATGCAAAATGCGTCAAGTGACCGGTATCTGTTTTTCGATGACGCTTGCGTGGTCTGTTTTTATATCATAATTTTTATCATACTTACTATAAAAATTACTCTTTTTGACAAAGCAAAGCAGCATCCGTACAATGTGAATACTTTTTCAGCAATGAAAACATAAGTTGCTGATTTTTAGAGCAAACGCTCGTGTGTCGCCTGCTCTGGCAGTTTAGGCGGCCCGGTAAACGCGCCTGATGCGCAATTTTCAAGGAGAACAATAATGATAACCCTAACCCAACCCGCTTCAAAAAAGCTGCAAGATATTATGATAGAAAAAGGAATTGAAGACTACGCCCTGCGCGTTTTTGTTTCGGGGGGCGGCTGTTCCGGCTTGAGCTACGGAATGACCTTTGCCGAAACGCTTGAGGTAACCGACCAGGTGCTGCACACCGACGGCATCAAAGTCATCGCCGACCCCGCCAGTATGCAGTACCTGCCTGGCGTGGAAATTGATTACGTTGACAGTCTGATGGGCGGAGGCTTTCGCATCGAGAACCCCAACGCCGCGCAAACCTGCTCTTGCGGCAGTTCCGCAACCGAAGAAACCGGCTCGTCCTGCCAACATTAGATAACACCTGCGAATTTGCGAATCTGCGAATGGCGAATAGACTCAAATCACCATTCATCATTCGCAGATTCGCCATTCGCCATTCGCCATTCGCCATTCGCCATTCGCCATTCGTAAGGAGTATTTAACCATGCGCGTAATGCTGGTCAATCCAAAATTTAGATTGCCCATTGACACCCGAACCACGCCCCACCTGGGGTTAGCCTATCTGGCCGCCGTATCCGAAGAAGCCGGATACGAAACAATAATCTTTGACGCCGATGTTGAAGACGAACCAATTATCGAAGCCGTAAAACGCTTTCAACCCGACATCGTTGGCATCACCACCAATACCCCCCAGGTAAAACAAGCCTGGCGAAGCGCCGCCGCCATCAAGGCCGTAAAGGATATACCGATTGTGTTGGGCGGCCCGCACGTCTCCGTCCTGCCCGC
>DUEH01000213.1 GCA_011192195.1 Chloroflexota bacterium
ATTGATTTTTTGGGTATCAACAATTACAGCCGAGACGTGGTTCACTATGACTGGCGCGTCCCATTTCTCAAGGCCAAAAGCCAATTCTCCGGCGTCCCGGAGCGAGAATTTGAGAAAGACGGCGCGCAGTACACCGCAATGGGCTGGGAAGTCTACCCGCCGGGTATTTACGAACTGCTGATGATGATGAAAAATGAGTACAATAACCCGCCCGTCTACATCACCGAAAACGGCGCCGCCTTCAGCGATACGGTGGAAAATGGCCGCGTTCACGATACGCTGCGACAGACGTTCTTTGAGCAATATCTGGCGCAGGTTTCTCGCGCCGCAGCAGAGGGCGCAAATGTGAAAGGGTACTTCGCCTGGTCTTTGCTGGATAATTTTGAGTGGGCGGAAGGTTACAGCAAACGCTTTGGCATTATCTATGTTGACTACGCCAGCCAAAAGCGTATCATAAAAGACAGCGGCTTGTGGTACGCGCGGCGCGCCAATGGTCATCATTGACCCCATCCCCGGACAGGAAGAATGGAACGCCGATATGGTTGCCGCTGCCGGAGCGGGCGTTCAACTGCGTATGCCGAAAATGGCCGCCTACACCGCCATGCAGCTTTTAACGCAGCCGGAACGTCTGGACGCAATGCGCGCGGGCGCAAAACGCATTGGTCGCCCGAACGCCGCATTGAACATTGCCAAACAGATTTTGCGGGAATTGAAAATGACCCGAATTGAATGAAACGATACATCAGAAAATGGTAATGGTTAAGTTGTAAGTGATGATTGCGGAATCCAAAACTGTAGTTTTGGACCATCACTTACTTTTTTACCACTACCCGGAAAATTATGATTGACAAAAAACGCTTGCAAAATATCAACCTGAAAAACCCGCCGCGCGGCCAGATCATCACCGCCAATGTCTTGTTGCGCGGCGACTACACCTTTCCGCGAAAAACCAACATTACCATTGAAAATCTTGAGCGCGTCCCCAAAGACCGGGGCGTTATCTTTGCCCTCAACCACACCGACAGCTACAATTACTGGCCTTTTATGTACAAACTTTTTCGCATTGGAGGCTACCCCTTTATTTCCCCCTGGGTCAAGGGCAAATACTACGAAAACCCCCTGCTGGCGTGGTTCTTTGACTTTGCCAACAACATCCCCTTGCCATCGCGGGGCTATGTGCTGACGAAAGATTTTCAATCGGCGATGAGTCGCCGCCCCAACAAGGCCGAATATCGTTTACTGCGCGACCTGCTTGACGGAAAAATCAATCAGGAAGAACTATTGGCCCGCGCTGACGAAGAACTGCGCCGTTTTGTCGCCACCCCGCGCGGCGATTTCGACCCGCAGCGGCAGTCTTACGGTCAATTCATCGAAAGCTATTTCAATGAATTGATGCAACTGGTCACGCAAATCAGCGAAGACGCCTTGCTGAAAAAGAACCTCAGCCTGCTCATTTTTCCTCAGGGAACGCGCTCTGTTCGCTTGCTGCCCGGCTTTGTGGGCATAGCGCAAATTGCCCTCAAAACCAAAGCGACGATTGTGCCGGTAGGCTGCAACGGCAGCGACAAATGCTATCGCTCCCTCTTGCCCTTCTCTTCCGGCGGCAATATTGTCTATCGCGTGGGCAAACCGCTGAGCGTTGAAGACGACTTGGCCCCCTTTGCCATCAGCGAAACCTACCAGCCCTTCTCCTACGCCGCCGAAAAGAAATTCGCTGCCCGATTTCGCGGCGCCACTGACCTGGTGATGGATCGCATTAACGACCTGCTGGACCCCGAATACCAATTCGCCCCGGATGCAACCGCCATCACAGATGATACCCGCCGTTTTGTGTAGATTTAACCGCAGACCGCCGACGACAGACCGTCGAAAAGTTACGCTTTCGGCGGTCTGCGGCCGGCAGTCGGCGGTCTTTTGGCTTTTGATGCCAAAATGACTGTCAAAACCGGGGATATGCGTTAATGAGCTTCCAATTCCCCAATCCCCAAATTGACAAATTTCTCCCTTTGCGTATCATCCAGGTTGTCATACAACCGTACCACTATACAACAGTACAATAATACGCATTTAATATGCTCAAGCGCACCCCTTCCCTAACTGAACAAGCTAAAGCCTGCATAAAGAAACGCATCTTCAACGATGAATTTGAAGAAGGCCGGATACCCTCTGAGTCCGATCTGGCTACTGATTTGGGCGTCAGTCGCACCACCGTTAGAGACGCCTTGAGCCGCCTGGAACAGGATGGCGTGGTGTATCGCAAGCAGGGCGCGGGAACCTTTGTCAACAAAGCCGGACTGCAAATCAAAACGCGCCTGGAAGAAATTTGGACCTATGAAGAAATGCTGGAGGCGCACGGTTATGATCACGTTGTTCGCGTTATCAGCGCCAAAACAGAGGCGGTCTCTCCCAAAACAGCCGGAGCGCTGAACCTTTCCCCTGACGACGAAACGCTGGTCATCAAAAAACTCTTTCTGGCCGATGGGCTTCCGGTCGTTTTGACCATCAACCATATCCCCACCAGCCTATTTGCCGGCGATTGCGCTGCCGGCGACTTCAAGCTGCCGGTCTACCAATTTCTCTCTGAAGTTTGCGGGCAGCATCTTGGCTACTATCTGAGCGAAATTATTCCCCTGATTGCGCCCCCCTGGTTGGCCGATTTACTGGAATTGCCGCGCAAAAAAACCGCCATCCTCTCCTTTGACGAGCTTGGCTATAACCAGGACAACGAGCCAATCATCAAGGCTCAATCTTATTTTAGGGACGACCTGCTAAGACTGCGATTGATTCGCAGAGAAGCAGCGTAGGATTTACGATTTACGATTTTGGATTTACGATTTTTTTGATAGACGAAATCCGTTTCATTCCCGTAATCCAATCGTAAATCGTAAATCTGAAATCGTAAATCCAAATCAATTTACCACAGGAGGTAACTAATTATGAGAAGTTTTGCAGGCCGTGACATTCTGTCACTGAAAGATTTTGAACGACAAGAGTTTTTCCGGGTATTCGATGTGGCTGACCGCCTCAAGCCCATCGCTGATAATCGCCAAAACAGCGA
>DUEH01000214.1 GCA_011192195.1 Chloroflexota bacterium
AAGACAATAAATTTTCGGCGCTGAACTCGGCGGTGTGGTCTGGCGGCAGTTTTATCTACGTGCCGCCAGGGGTAAAAATCGACCTGCCCTTGCAGGCATATTTTCGCATTAACGCCCAAAATATGGGTCAGTTTGAACGCACGCTGATCATTGTTGACAAAGACGCCTACGTACACTACGTGGAAGGCTGCACCGCCCCCACCTACTCATCTGACAGCCTGCACAGCGCGGTGGTGGAAATCATTGTCAAAGAGGGCGGGCGCTGTCGCTACTCTACCATTCAAAACTGGTCAACCAATGTTTTCAATATGGTCACCAAACGCGCCGTTGCCCACAAAAACGCCACAATGGAATGGGTGGATGGAAATTTAGGGTCCAAGCTGACCATGAAATATCCCGCCGTCTGGCTGATGGAACCGGGCGCGCACGGCGAAGTGCTTTCTATTGCCTTTGCCGGAAAAGACCAGCATCAGGACGCCGGCGCTAAAATCATCCACTTTGCCCCAAACACCAGTTCCGTAATTACCAGTAAATCTATCAGCAAAGCCGGAGGGCGCGCCAGCTATCGCGGCTTGCTCAAAGTGAACAGAGGCGCGGTAAACAGCAAAAGCAATGTAGTCTGCGATGCCCTCATTTTAGATGACCAGTCCGCTTCAGACACCTTCCCCTACATGGAAATTGCCGAAGATCAGGTTTCCATTGGGCACGAAGCCAGCGTGACCAAAGTTTCAGAAGAACAACTCTTCTACCTGATGAGTCGCGGTATCAGCGAGCAGCAAGCCGCCGGAATGATTGTCAGCGGCTTCATCGAGCCAATTGTCAAGGAACTACCAATGGAATACGCTCTGGAAATGAATCGCCTGATAGAACTGGAAATGGAAGGATCAGTTGGATAGATTTACGATTTCAGATTTACGATTTACGATTAGGTTTCTCCCGCAGTTCCAATCGTAAATCCAAAATCGTAAATCGTAAATGAGGAGACACTATGCCCACCGCAACAAAAATTAAAGATAAACATCTGAGCAGCGGCCCGTTTAGCAAGGGCGCTGTTGAAAAAATAATTACGCAAAACAATGAACCGGACTGGCTGGCCCATAAGCGTCGCATTTCCTGGAGCGTATTTGAAGACACGCCTATGCCCACCACCTCTGACGAAGCGTGGCGACGCACCGGCTTGAAGCGGATCAAGTGGAATCAGATTTCGCTGGATACGCCTGCTGCCGTCGCCAAAGCCGCCAGCCTGCAGGACCTGCCGCAGAATCTACAAGACCTGCTGGGCGCAGACCGCGAAGCCGCCGGAAGACTGCTTTTTATCAACGGACAGCTAAAATACAGTGAATTTAGCGACGCTCTGGCCCAACAAGGCGTCATCTTCACCGATTTACAAAGCGCTGCCCGCCAGCGCGCCGACTTGCTCGAAGCGCAACTGATGGGAGAAGCCGTACCCCCTTCTGATAGCAAATTTGCCGCGCTGAACGCTGCGCTGTGGCGCAACGGCGTCTTTCTCTATCTGCCCAAAAACGTGATTGTAGAGCGGCCGTTTCAAGCCGCTTTTCTACTGGATGGCGAGGGCGCAGCCAGCATTCATCGCGCGCTCATCATTGCAGAAAGTGGCGCGCAGGCGGATTACATTGAAGAAACCGCCTCGCGGGATAGCGGGCAAATCGGCCTGAATGTGGGCGTGGTAGAAATCATCGCCCGCGACAACGCGCAAGTTCGCTATGTGGATGTGCAGCAACTGGGACGCAAAGTCTATAACTTCAACACCAAACGCGCCCTGGCTCACAACAACAGCAGAGTCCTCTGGGACCTGGGCGAATTTGGCAGCGGACTTACCAAAACCTTCATTGACACCCAACTTATTGGCAACGGCGCAGATACGCAGTGCAACGGCGTCTACTTTCTCAACGGAACGCAGCACATAGATATTGACACAATGATGCGCCATATTGGCTACGCCACCACCGGCGACCTGCTGCTGCACGGCGCGTTGAAAGACAAAGCGCGGTCTGTCTTTTTAGGGATGATCAAAATTGACCCCAGCGGTCAAAAGACTGATTCTTATCTCAAGAACCAGAATATGTTGCTGGATAAAACGACCCGCGCGGATTCCATCCCCGCTCTGGAAATTGACGCCAACGATGTGCGCGCCAGTCACGCCGCCACCATCAGCCAGGTAGAAGACGAATACGTCTTCTACCTGCAAAGCCGGGGTATCCCCCGCGACACCGCCGTAAAAATGATCGTTGAAGGCTTCTTCTCCACTGTCTTCCATCGCATGGGGAATGAGCGCGTGCAAGAACGCTTGATGACCACCGTACAAAGAAAAATGGCGGGGTAGTACCGGTGTTCAAGGAAACCTGATACGCAAGGCCGATTTTACTTGAGGCAAATTAAGATCGCTGTTTCCGTTTGCTTCCCTTACTTGCCCTGATTACAATATACCAATGACCGAACAGCAAGCCCAGACCCAATGGCATCAACTCTTTGGCGCAGTTCTTGAAGAATTGCTCACGCCTGTTGGTATCACTGTCCAAACCGAAGTGGATGTTAGCAGCAAACCGCCTCGAATTGATATACTTCTGCTCCAACGTCAACAAGCTGCTGTCTGGACCGATGAGCAGCGCCAACGCCTTCCCGATGGGGTGCGCGATAGCCAGGCCAGTCACATCCTGTTGGAATTCAAATACACTGAATCGGTCAATGCCGAAGCCGTCCGTCAAGCCTTGGGCTATGATGTTTTCTACAGACGCGCCAAAGCAGCTAAAGATTTACCTGACAGAGAGATACAATCTTTCATCGTCAGCGCCCAAACGCCACATCCGGACACATTGACAAAATTTTCTTATCATCGAACAGAGCAGGCAGGAGTATATTGCAGCAGTAACGTATTATTGACAGAAATCCCGCTGCTCGCGCTGAACGAGTTGGACGACAAGCCGCATAACGTATTCTTCAAGCTCTTTGCCAGTCGAATGCGGGCCAAGACAAAAGCGCTATCCGGCTTGAAGCAATGGTGGTTGAAATTGCTGCCAGGTAGACTGTATTGGCTAATTCGCGGTTTATTGGAGTTATGGTTCACAAAGGGGGAACAAATAATGGAAGCGATAACGCCAGAACTATTGATAGAAAAAGGCAAACTATTCAAGGAAATGTTGTTACCTATGCTGACGCGGGAAGAAATGAGAGAACTTTGGTGGAATACGCCCGATGCGCAGCAAATAAGTGAAGAAATTAGACAGAAGGGCCGACAAGAGGGCCGACAAGAGGGCCGACAGGAAGGCCGGCAGGATGCGATGAGCGAAGCCGTAGCCCGCATTCTGTCTATTCGATTTGGCGTTGAGATGGACCGCTTTGCTCCAGCGCTGGCGCCGCTATCTTTATTCACTCTGGAAGCATTGAGCGAAACAGCCTTAACTGTTGATACCTTATCTGATTTTGAAGCCAAGTTGAACGAGATGGCGTGAAATCACCTTGAAAAGGAACCGAAGAGCAAAGACCTGATATGCAGCCAGACTCAAACAAGGTCAACCAATCTGGAGCAACAATGCTAGACACCGACGCCATTCGACAAGACTTTCCCATTTTGAATCAATACGCAGATGGCAAACCCCTGGTCTATCTGGACAGTGGCGCCAGCTCGCAAAAACCGTTGGCCGTTATCGAAGCCATAGATGAGTACTACCGCAAATACAACGCCAATGTACATCGCGGCATTTATGATTTAAGCGAAAAAGCATCGGAGGCTTATGAAAAAGCGCGAAAAAAAGTAGCGCGCTTCATCAACGCCAAAAGCTGGCGAGAACTCATCTTCACCGGCAACGCCACCGAAAGTATCAACCTGGTGGCCTACAGTTGGGGGCTTGATAACCTAAAACCGGGCGATGTTATTCTGGCTACAGAGATGGAACACCACGCCAACCTGGTTCCCTGGCAGCAAATCGCCAAACGTACCGGCGCGAAACTGCGTTTCATCCCCATCACCCCGCAAGGCTTGCTGGATATGGACGCCTGCCAGCGCCTGCTGACCCCCGCCGTCAAACTGGTGGCTTTTACCTTGATGAGTAACGTGTTGGGAACCATCACCCCGGCCAAAGAGATAATTGACAAAGCGCACGCTGTAGGCGCGCTTGTAGTGGCAGACGGCGCCCAGTCTGTGCCGCACCTTCCCACCGATGTGCAAGACCTGGACTGCGATTTTCTGGCTTTTTCCGCGCATAAAATGTTGGGGCCAACCGGCATTGGCGTCTTGTACGGTAAAAAAGCGCTGCTGGCAAAAATGTCTCCCTTTCTCACCGGCGGCGATATGATCCGTCAGGTAACGCTGGAAGGGGCGCAATGGAACGACCTTCCCTGGAAATTCGAGGCGGGAACGCCAGCCATCGCCCAAGCCATTGGTTTTGGCTATGCCGTTGATTACCTGAACGCATTGGGAATGGCGAAAATTCGCCGGCACGAAATGGACTTGACCGCCTACGCACTGTCCCGATTGAGTCAAGTTGAAGGCGTGAACATTCTGGGGCCGCGCAACATCGAAATTCGCGGCGGAGCCGTCTCCTTCACCTTTGGCGACATTCACCCGCACGATTTAGCCAGTATGCTCAACTACCACAACATCGCCATTCGCGCCGGGCATCACTGCGCCCAACCTTTGCATGATAAACTGGAACTTAGCGCCACCGCCC
>DUEH01000215.1 GCA_011192195.1 Chloroflexota bacterium
CTCCGCCGATAACGGACGTCGTTGAGCTTCACGGTTAAGTCCGGAAAGATATTCCTGTTGCGCTTTGCTCAATGCGCTACGCGCTAAAAGCCACAACACATCATCAGACAGGTCGGGGAAGGCAGCCAGTTCCGATTGAACATCATAAGGCAATGATGCCAGCCCCGGTAATTCTTTTAATAAAATATCCTTCAGCACATCAGGTACAGAGCGATGTTGTTTACGGGCTACAAATTGCAGTTGTTGAAATGTGGTTTTTGGTAATTCAATGGTCACAGAGGTATTAGCCATTATTACTCTCCAAAATCAATAATTCTTCTTCCACTCAATAAATACCACACCTTCCTTCTGGTTGGTGGATACGGAAACTTCTTCAGACAACACGGCAAGGCTGTCGTTGCAGTGGGTATCGTTGGGGTTGGATGGCCCGTTGACGATGGCAACTTGCCAGGTTCCCGGTTTGGCGTGATTGTCCAATAAAATATCATAGTTACCGGCCGGATAAACACCGGGCGTACCAGAAGGGTAAGCTACGGTACAGAATGAACCGGAACGCACCCGCACCCGCAATCCATTGACCGGCGCGCCGCCCGCGTCAGTGATATTGCCTCTGATTTGGGTGATGGCTTCGTTTACCTGCCCAAAAATATTAACGATGGTATACTGGTGTTCAGGCTGCGGCGGCACGGTTGGCTGCGGCGCGGGGGTAGCGGTGGGTGGTTGCGGCGGCGGTGGCGCTTGAACTACCGGAATGTCGTTGTTATCAACGTTACTGGCGGTGGTCACACTGGCGGCAATCCAGACCAGCCCGCCGGTGCTAGAAACCTGCCACCAGGTAGAAGCATTATTACGGCCTGTAATTTCCAGACTTTTACCCACAGGTAAAGCGCCAACCTTGGGGTAATTGGTTCCGGGGCCAGAACGCAGGTTGACCGTCCCTTGACTGGGCGTAACCATTGGTCGCCGATCTTCAGGCGTAGGCGTGGGCGGCGGCGCAGCTTCAACCGTTAGCGCAACAGAAGTAGCTTGTTTCTGCTCATCGGTCAAAATAACCGGCGTGTTGGTGATGGTTGGCTCCAAAGTAACCGTTGGCGTAGGAGGAAAAACCGCCATCGTTGACGTTGGCGCAGGCGTAAACGTTGGCCCGGCTGTTGGCGTAGCCACCACCACCGCCGAATAGCTATTCATCATCCGATTGAATAATTGCGAAAAGATGATGTAATTGAGTAAAATCATTACAACTACCAGGCTCCATTGTCGCTTGGTCATAGCTTGTTTTTGACCTCCACCAGGTTTTTTGCCGCTAATTTGAGCATTATACCATTAGAAGGGACAAGGGGACAAGGAGAAGGGGGGACAAAGGGATATTTTTTCATCCTTCATCCTTTAAATTATGGGTAGTGGTTAAGTTGTAAGTGATGATTGCGGAATTCAAAACTGTAGTTTTGGACTCCATCACTTACTTTTTTACCACTACCCGAAACTGTAGTTTTGGACTCCATTATTTACTTTTTCACCACTACCAAATTATGAACGTAACTGTCATTGCTACTGTCTTGAACGAAGGCGAATCAATTAAAAACCTGATGGACTCGCTGGCCGCGCAAACGCGCTTGCCGGATGAAGTGGTCATTGTTGATGGCGGCTCCCGCGACAACACCGTAGCGGTCATTCAGCGCTACGCAAAGCGCCTGCCTGTGCAAGTGATTGTCTCAGAAGGCGCCAACATTAGCCAGGGGCGCAACATTGCCATCCAGTCGGCGACGGGGCCGGTCATCGCCAGTACAGACGCGGGCGTGCGCTTGGCGGCAAACTGGTTAGCAGAATTGCTTGCCCCCTTCGACTCACCAGAGACGCCGCAAGTAGTTTCCGGCTTCTTTGAAGCAGACCCGCAGACCACTTTTGAAGTAGCTATGGGCGCTACGGCGCTGCCAATGCTGGATGACATCACCCCCGACACCTTCCTGCCCAGCAGCCGATCCATCGCCTTCACCAAATCAGCCTGGAAAGCGGCGGGCGGCTACCCGGAATGGCTGGATTTTTGCGAAGACCTGATCTTCGACCTGAACCTGAAAGACTACGCCGGACACTTTGCCTTTGCGCCTCAAGCAGTAGCCCATTTCAGGCCGCGCGGCAGCTTAGGCGCCTTTTTCAAACAGTACTACCAGTACGCACGCGGCGACGGCAAAGCGGATTTATGGCGCAAACGCCATGCCATTCGCTACCTGACCTACTTGCTCGCCCTGCCGATGCTCATTCTGCTAGGGGCGCTGTTCAGTCCCTGGTGGTGGCTGGCGGGGGGGATCATTGGCGCGTGGGGACTTTTTTACACGCCCTACAAACGGCTCTTTCATTCCTGGAGCAAATTGATCTGGCTCCAAAAAGCAAAAGCCTTATTATGGATTCCTGTTATTCGCCTCACCGGCGACCTTGCCAAAATGGTTGGCTATCCGGTGGGCTTGTACTGGCGCTGGCAGCGTTTGAGTAATGAACCGCAGTTACGCTGGCGGAGAGAGCAGGGGAGCAGGAGAGAGGGGGAGTAGGGAAGAATTTCTCATTTTATCCCCCACCCCCCTACTCCCCCTCTCCTTGTCTCCTTGTCATAGATGGGAACTGAGGTATAATTCAAGCAATACTGAACTATGGCAACACGCAACAGAGGACCTAATTTGTGATAGGAAATATCCTGGGCAATCGTTATCGTATTCTAAGAGAAATTGGCAGCGGAGGGATGGCTAAAGTCTACCTGGCCGAAGATATCAACGACGGCCAACTGGAAGCCATAAAAGTGCTGCACCCGCATTTCAGCGAAGATGTTTCTTATTTGCAGCGCTTCACCCGCGAAGCCAAACTGGCCAGCATGCTGGACAACCCGCACATTGTCAAACTGCTGGATTACGGCTCTAGCCGAGGCATCCATTATCTGGTGATGGAGTACGTAGAGGGCAAAGAACTGCGCGAAATCATCGCTGAACGCGGCCCACTTCTCTGGGAAGAAGCAATGGGGCTGATTGACCAGATTTGCGAAGCGCTGGAAGTGGCGCACAACAACCTCGTAGTGCATAGAGATATTAAACCGCAAAACGTTATGCTCACCGAAGATGGGTTGCTCAAAGTTCTTGATTTTGGCATTGCCCGCGCCCGAATGTTGCCCTCTCTCACGCAATCCGGCTTTGTTGGCTCCCCCTACTACATTTCGCCGGAACAAGCAATGGGTGAAGAAGTAGATATTCGCTCAGATATTTACTCTACCGGCATCGTGTTATACGAAATCCTCAGCGGTCGCGTTCCCTTTGACGCCAAAAGCCCCTGGTCCATCATCAGCAAGCACATCATCAGTGAACCGCCGGAGATTGACCTGGAAGACAGGCCAGTTCCGGCATCCGTAAAAACATTCTTTAATAGAATGGTGGCTAAACGCCCCGATGACCGCTTTCAGAATCCAACAGTAGCCAGACAGGCCATAGCCGCCATTTTAGCCGGTCAGGACATCCCCGCCGATTTGGGAGCGCCTCCTCCCGCCGATGTAGATAAAATTGCTATGGCTGATGGAATTTATCGCCGGGCAGAAAAAGCGATAAAGCAGACAGAGTGGCAAAAAGCGGTGAATTTGCTCAATCAGGTCATCAATTTAAATCCTAACCATTCCAACGCAACGCAAAAGTTGACGCAGGCTGGGGTGCAAGCTCGCTTAACAGCGCTATACACAGCAGCTATGCGGGCAATGGAAGGCAGTCGCTGGCAAGAGGCCATCGATGAGCTGACCGAAGTCATAGAAATTGACCCGAACTACAAAGACAGCGCAAAACTATTGGTGCAAGCCAAAGGCGCAACCAACAAACGCAGTGAAGATTTACAACTTTCGCAACTTTATGAGCAAGCGATGGCCGCTTTTGAAGCAAACAACTACGATCAGGCTGAAGAACTTTTTGCCAAAGTCAAAAAAATGTCCCCCACCTATCGCCGGGCCGATGCGCTTTGGGCAGAATCAAGACGGCGAAAAAGAAAACGGGGCGGCTTTGATCGCTTGAGCAAAACGGTTAAGTCAGAGGAAAAAAAATCGACCATCCCACTTAAATGGATTGGCGTAACCGCCGCCGTTATAATTGGTATTGTAGCCCTTGTCTTTTTCATCAGCAGCAAAAATCAAGTTTCGCCAAATAATGACCCATCATTAGAGACATTGTACGCTCAGGCTCAAACCGCCATTGAAAGGGATGATATTGTCGAGGGCACTAACTTACTTAATCAAATATTGACGCAAGACCCCAACTATAAAGACGCCGTCCAACTAAAACAAAGCCTGAGCAAGAATGACATTTTGGAACAGCAACTTGAACAGGCGCGCGCTGCCCTGAACGCCGAAGAGTGGACAAAAGCCATTGAAATCCTGGAAAACCTGGCTGACGACACCAGCAATACTGCCACGGAAGCGGAGACAATCAGGCCAACGCTGTGCGATGCGTATTTGAGCCGGGGCAAAGACCGCCTGTCGCGGGTGACTAATCCCAAAGATCGCGCCACTATTCAGTCCGCTTTATCAGATTTTTTGGCCGGTCAGCAGCGGTGTGAAGATCACAATAACCTGGCTGCTCAGACCACCCGCGCCTCAGATTACTTGCTTGCCCTGCAAGATGATACCACCGCCGATAAACGCATTAGCATCCTGAAATCAATTATTCTGGCTGAAGCAGATTACGCCGGCGGACAGGCCGCGCAAAACTTGTATCTGGCATATCTTTCTCGCGGAGACCAACGACAGCAGCAGAGAAACGCTGCCGGCGCCTTGGAAGACTACAACGCCGCCCTGGCCTTAAATGTGGCTGATTTGAGCGCGGCGCAAGAAAAGCAAGCTATGGTCCTGCAAAATTTAAACGCCTCGCCTACCCCCCCACCCACTTCCACCAAAGAACCTATAGCAACGTTAACAACAGAAGCTATTGTGACAACAGCCCCTCCCCCTGACGCGGCAACGCCTACTCCTCAATACATCTATCTGGCGCCAAAGCTTCTCAGCCCGGAACCTTATGCCACTTATGCCGGTGAATTCAGCGAAATCACCTTGAACTGGGAATCGGTGGGGGCGCTGGCCGAAAATGAATATTACGATGTCACCACGCGCTATTTTGTGGGAGAAGAGCCTAGATATTGGGGCAGTGGATTGATAAAAGAAACAAGCTGGCGAGTTCCAACTCAGGCAGGCTATGGACAGGCAGGAAAAGATGAAATCGCGTGGTGGATCACAGTACGCGCCGCCATTGACGGGACTGACCAAAGCCAGGCCATCAGCCCCCCCAGCGAAGAGCGCGTATTGATCTGGAGACCCTAAACCGAAATGGCGAATTTGCGAATGGCAAATAATAGACCAGATTCGCCATTCGCAAATTCGCCATTTCGGTTACAATAATTTTCTTGCTCATTGTACAAGAAAGCAACTGAAAAGTACCTAAAAACAGGCGCTACGCTGCGTAAACCGGCGGCCAGTAGCGACACAATCGCCAGCTTAAATCCCCCAGCAACTTTATCTCCATCCTGCTTCCATTGCGTACTTCAACCAGCACGTGATTAACCCCCTCTTCCGCCCACTGACGACCAATGCTCGTCACCACAAAGTCTTGCTCCCGCCAGTGAATGGTTTTTGGAAAAAGTCGGCCATCGCGCAAACTGGCGTCAACAGAAACAGGATCATCCAAAAATTGAGGATGCGTCATTTTATCATCGCCTCCAAAAAAACCAGCGCCGCTTCAACGGATTGCTGTTTATTCGATGCTCTATCGCCCTGCCAAATATGCTTTTGCCAATAAGCGTTGGTGGGCGTGGTCAGGGCAATGTAGGTCAAGCCCACCGGTTTGCCCGGCTTGTTCCCGCCCGGCCCGGCGATGCCGGTAATAGCCAGAGCGCAGTCGCTGGCAAATAGCGTTTGAGCGGCCCAAGCCATTTCCAGGGCAATTTCTTTGCTTACCGAAGCATAAGTTTCCAGCGCTCGACGCTTAATTTTCAAGACCTTCTCTTTGGCGTCGTAAGAATAAGCCGTTACGCCCCCCGCAAAAAAGCCGGAACTTCCCGCAACATCAGTCAAACGATGTCCCAGCAACCCCCCCGTACACGATTCCGAGATAGAGAGCGTTAAGCCTTTCTCTAGCAGCAATTTAGCCACTCGGTTTTCAATAGATACTTGCTCCATACCTGCTCTCCTGAAAACAGCGGTCAGCTTTACCGCTGATAACTGATAACTGATAGCTAAATTAACAACAGCGCCCCCGCTACGGCAAACAACGCTCCCGCCACCGAACTGATCAAGTTGACCAAATCATTATTCAACCATCTCAGCCCCCTGATAAAGCGCGTAGGCGTATCTCCGCAAGCGTGGTGAAGACTCTGCTCTGTCTCTTTATGGCAACTATCGCAATAATACATTACCTGCCACGTAGCGCCAATGAAACTATCTACCATTGCGCCAAAAAAACCGGCTCCGCCAACCACCAAAATGAGCGGAAGATGTCTGCCGTAGGGAACCGGCAGCGCTCCGCCCAATAGTTGCTGCGCGCCCAGTAAAAGCCAGGCCGTCAGTCCGATGAAGATTGCGCCGCCAAAAGCGGCCAAAGACCCCGCAAGCGTTATCCCCCCCGATGTGCCGGGCGATGTTAGCTTGCCGGTAGTGATCAAACGGGGCGGATGCTTGCTCAAAACGCCAAATTCGGTGGACCAGGTATCCGCGGTAACGGTAGCCATTGCGCCCAGAAAGGCCAGCCACCACCAATCGCCGGGCCAAATTACGCCCAGTACTGCTACAATTGCCGCCACGCCGCCGTTGGCAAAAGTCTGACCCAGGTCTCGACGGTGTCCCTTATCAAACTTTTCCGCCACCTTTTGCTTGGCCTCCGCCTTAAAAAACGACAACAAACTCGATGAGATAAAAAAGGCAATCAGCGCCAATCCGGCTACCCATCCCCCAAAGCCAAAAATAGCCGTTCCCACCAATACGGCTCCCAATGCGCCACTTTCAGACAGCGCGCCTTTTTTGTATCCGGCAAATCCTGTCAAGCTGCTAAAAAGCAGTCCCAGCAATATACTCATCCGTCTGCTTTCATCCCTTCGACACCTTCGGTCAGGACAGGCTCTTCCGCCTTCAAAAAAAAGTACCCCCGGCAGGAATCGAACCTGCGCACAGAGTTTAGGAAACTCATGCTCTATCCACTGAGCTACGGGGGCAAACACATACGCGCTTTTTATTAACGGGGAGTCTACTAGAGACTCCCCGTTGAGTCAAAATCAGGTTTCCCGGGAAACCTCAATCAAATTTGGCATGCCGATCATAATCTATCTGTAGGTCTGCCGCCTCTGGACGGGTGTAGACCTCTGTTGTTTCTATAGAGGCGTGACCCATCAGATATTGCAGTTTGGGCGTGGTCATTTCGTTATCGTCCATTGTTCGCGCCCACCTGTGACGCCAGGCGTGGGGGTTCCACTGACAAGTATCCTTCACCCCTGCTCGCGTGGCGATGTTTTTGAATATCTGGTAAACCCCTGTAATGCCCAGCGGCCCGCGTTTGCCCACCCACATAGGTTGATCCGCCTCAGTGTTAGGCAGCGTGTTGCGATACGCCTGCAACGCCCGCGCGGTTTCAACAGAGAAAAATAACGGCCGATGTTTTTTACCCTTGCCCAATACGCGCCCGCGCCGGTTGTCTATGTCCATATCTCCCCATTTCATAATCCAATGCATGCTGACTATATCTGATTTTCTACAGCCAGACGTTTTGAAGAGCATCAGCAGCGCGTAATCGCGCGGGGTGTTGGCGTGGTCTAGCATTGTTTGCATACATTCCGGGCTAATGGATCTGAGCGGTTGGTCAATTTCTGCTTTGGGCGGTTTGATGGGTAACAGGGGGTTATAGCTGATATGCTTGTTGGCTACCAGCCAATCGGCGTAAACCTTCAGGTCATTGCGGTGGTTGCGGACGGTATGGGCTGATAGTTTGCGTTTTTTGAGGCTGATGTAATAGTCTATCCAGTGCTGGCCGGTGATGGCGGTTAGGTGGTTGGATTTTAGCCAGCCGGTGAACTGATTGATTCGCCGTTCATAGCCTGTTACGGTGGATAATTTCTTGTCAGCAATGTACTCCGCATATTCCAGATACGGCACTACCAGCGACTCCAGCGACTCCAAACTCAGCGGCTCTTCGCCGTCATCATCTATGATGGGAACTAATTTGAATCGTTGGCCGTTCAGGGTTATTGTGTCCATTGCCGTCTCGATAGTTGTCAATTATTGTCAATATGGCATATCCTGAACAAAGTCCAAAAAACGACTCAATGTAGAAAAAGCCGGATTGCTCCGGCTCTTTCAGGCTATGCTATTGACGTGTAGGGAGAAGACTACTGAACAAAAACGCACGCTTGCGTTTGAGGGGGCAAGGGGATGGTTATTTGCCCCAACGCCCTGCGGGCCATTTGATCTAATACCTGCTCTACCAATTCTTCCGGCGCTTTGCCTGTTTTGTTGCCGGCAAAATCAACAAAGTTGGCGGTGGTTATACCTACAAATTGACCGCGCTCATCAAAGAAGACTCTAAGTTGAAATTCATTGACTTTTTGGAGTGGGGGGTTCATTGCGTTTATCCCTTTCTAATGCTAAAATAATAGGTATCCCGCTGTTTTATCCCTGCGGCGGGAATGGGGCGCTGACACGCCCCTTTTTTTATGCCTGCGATGCGCCGCGCTCGATGCGCTTTGTAGGGAGCAACCCCAGGCGCCTGGCTTCCTGCTCTATCAAATAAACAATCTGCTTACTGCGCGACCGGTGATTACGCCGCGCCATTTCCTCTACCAGATCAATGTACCGCTTGTCCGGTACGCTGGTGCTGAAGGTAGGATATTGTTTGGGCATTGCGCTGTCCTTTACTATAGAATACAAAATGTAAACTAACGCCAACATTGTAGCACGGTTGTTAATTGTTGTCAACTACTGTTAATAATATGTTATCCGGTGAAACTTTACTTGTGGTAAAATGTTATCTAATGAAAACATTTCGTGAATGGCTAGAAGGCGAATTGAAAAAACAAGATTGGAAACCGGCAGATTTAGCGCATCGGTCTGGTGTGAGTAGGGCATCCGTTAGCAATGTATTAAACGATATGAGAAACCCCGGCCCTGATTTTTGCAACGCCATAGCCAGAGCGTTACGCATACCCCCTGAAAAAGTGTTTCGGGCAGCGGGGTTACTTCCGGCCTTATCCGGGTCGGAAGATGATATAAAAATTGGGGAGTTGTTGGATATTGTGAAGCAACTTAACCAAGCGGAGCGCCAAGACGTGTTGGATTATGCGCTGTGGCGTTTTCAGAGGAAACAGTAGGACAAAAAACTCCAATGTCGTTTAGTAACCGGAAATTAAGAAAAAAACGCGCAAAATTAGAGCGGTTAAGTAGGGGAACGGAAAGAACCGATAGCCCCTCAAAGACAGATAAAAATCAGATGACTAAAGAAAATTCACCTAAAAAAAATGGCTGTACAGGGTGCATCGGCAAGTTGGTGCTTTTGCTCTGGATTTTTATTTTTGGCCTTGTGCCGGGGATATGGTTGGGTTACAATTTGTACCGCGCCTATCCAGACCTTCCTATTCCAGTTTTGCCAGATCAAAGGACGCTTGCGGTCATCCCCGGCCTTTCTGCTATTGCCATCCCGCGCACGGCCACTACCAGCGATGGAGCGCAAATTTCCGTACAAGAGACTATTTGGCAGGACGGTTATTTGGGCGTTACCGTTAGCGTGCGTAACGCAGGCAACACCCCCCTTGACATTGAATACAGAGAATTTTATGTCAAAGACGGCCGCAATCGTTTTTTTGAACAATCGGCAAGCGCGGCGTCCCAGGCCAGACTAAATCCGGGCATATCTAATGTTAATCGCCTGGCTTTCAAGATGCCCAGAGATGCTAAAGGACTATCTCTGAATTACAAAGACGCCAGCCTGTCTATCAAATAAGAAGATGTATTGAAGGGAGTTGCGCGGGTGGGATGGGGCTGTTGTAGGCCATAGGAGCGTGGTATAATAACGGCGTCAATACGTGAGGTAAAAAAAGAGGTGCATTATGAAAATTTACAAAATACGTTTAGAACTGGAATTGGACGAAGAAAGTGAATATTACACTGTTACCAGCCCGGATGTGCCTGGGTTGGTAACAGCCGGGCGAAATCCGGTTGAAGTACAGGCCAATGTGCAAGAGGCAATAGAGGGTTTGTTTTTGGCCTGGAAGGAAGTGGGGCAAGAGCCGCCGCCTGCGCTTAGAAGGCCGCAATCAAGCCAGCGGCAAAGGTCCTTTTTGACCGATGGATTGGTGATGGCTTAATGCGTTATCGAGAATTAGCCAAACGCTTAAAGAAACTTGGTTGCCATCAACTACGCGCTGCCAAAGGCAGCCACCGCTACTGGCAAAATCTTGAAACGGGTCAGGTAGCGCCCGTTCCCGATTGGGGCAGCAAAGATTTACCACCTGGCACAGTGCGAGCCATTGTACGACAATTGGGACTGAGCCGTAAAGAGTTTGGCCCAATCAAATAGATATGAACAATCAGCACCAAAAAGAAGAGAGGTCGGGGCAGTTGCCCCGACCTCTCTTCTTTTAGCCGTTAGCTTATCACCTCCTCTCTATTCGTTTTCTCCGCCATAGCCGTTCCATTCATTCGGCGCGGCGGGCGCAGTCTCTCTGTCGCGTGAAATGTTGACCGGCGAGCGCAGCCAACCTCTCGCCCAGGCAACGCCCAGCGCAAACGCTATAGTTGGCATTACGCAACAATTACCTACCAAGATCAATACCACCCGTGTATCCATTGTAAAACCTCCCTGTTTGAATTTGCGAATTGGCGAATGGGCGAATATGCGAATGGTGGTGTTAGCCTAAAAACGCTATTCGCAAATTCGCAAATTCGCCAGTTGCCAGCGTGTAGGTCATCCACCCGGCCAGCGCGGCGCTGCCGGCTAAAAATAGAAATGAGAGCAGCCCCCCCATTCGCCAGCCGGTGAGTGGATACCAACTGACCCGCGCTCCGCCAGTCCATTTTTTGGGAAACATATCATAGATCAGGTGTATGGCGTAGGCGGGTAGAAATCCTAATGCAAAATACGCCCACCACAACCCGCCGGATGATGCCGCCCACAATGCCAATGGAATAAATGGCCCGTGCGTCCAGGCGCTTCTATGGCGTATCGGCAGCGGCGGGGCCAGGTCTATATCGCTGAATGTTCCGCCAATTGAAAACCCCAGCACAAACACCACGCCGGTTATAAACATTTCTTTCCAATCCACTACTCACCTCCATTATTCTCTAGCCCCCCGCCTATCAAAAACGCGGCCAACAGGCCCGGTACGCCCCAATAGGCATTATCCAACAGTGAATGAACCCCCAGGGCAATAAAGAACGCGCCATAGCCTGATAGGCCCGCGCGCTTCCGCCATAGCCAATAGGCACCTACCGC
>DUEH01000216.1 GCA_011192195.1 Chloroflexota bacterium
AGGCGTAGGCTACATCCCCGCCGAACGCAAAGACGTTGGCTCTATTGGCGCATTTACGCTGGTAGAAAATGTGGCAATGAACTATTACCATGATAAAAAATTCTCTCGTAACGGAATTTTAGACTACAGGGGCCTGCGCAACTTCACCCAAAAACTGGTCTCTGAGTACAACGTAGCCACGCCAAGCCCGGATACGCAAGCGCAAAATCTTTCCGGCGGCAACTTGCAAAAACTTATCCTGGCGCGCGTATTCTCTCGCCAGCCAAAACTGGTCATTGCCAACCTGCCCACTCAGGGGCTGGACGTAGGCGCTATAGAATTTGTGCAAAACAAACTAATAGCCGCCAAAAAAGAAAAAGCCGCCATTCTCCTTATTTCTGAAGACCTGGACGAAGTTCTATCATTAAGCGATTGGGTGGCGCCCATTTACGAAGGCAAGTTCATGGACATCATTCCCGGCAATAAAGCCAAACTGGAAACGGTAGGCGCTTTGATGGCCGGTTCGCGCTCGGAAGAAACCGCCGATAGCGCAGGAGAAGAGAAATGAGAATTGGCAGCTACGCAGTAGCCCTTACAAAAAGAACAGCCCTAAGCGGCTGGAAAGCAAGCAGCATTTCCATTATTGCCATCATTGTAGCCTTGGTACTTTTTAGCCTTATCTTCTTGCTGGACGGTGTGAACCCCCTGCTGGCCTATAAAGAAATATTTTCTTACGCCTTTGCCAACCCACACGGCCTGCCGCTAACTATTAACCGCTTTGTATTTTTACTATTTGCCACCTACGCCTTTATCATTCCTTTTAGAGCCGGATTATGGAATATTGGGATGACCGGACAACTTTATATTGGCTCGATAGGCGCTTTTGCGGTCCTCTATGCCTTTGGCGGCAAAGTCTCTCGCTCCGCCGAACTCAACGCCTGGCTAGTCATTCCGTTGATGATACTGGCGGCTATGGCGGGCGGCGCAGCCATTGGCGCTATAGCCGGCGTGCTGAAGGGAAAATACAACGTCAATGAAATTGTTGTGACAATGATCCTGAACTTCATTGCCTTTTGGTTAGTAGCCTATATGATCAAAGACGGCGGGCTTTTTATGAACCCCGGCGGCAGAGGCGAAAGTTTTGAATTACCTATTTCAATACACGCCCCCTTACTGGGTGAAAAAGTACCCTTCACCATTTTTATAGCCCTGGGATTAGCCGTGCTGCTGCACTATCTCTTTGCCAAAGCCAAACTTGGCTATGAGATCAAGGCGCACGGCTTCAACCCGGCAGCGTCTAAATACGCGGGCATCAATCCGGTGACAATTTCCATTTTAGTGTTTTCTCTGGGCGGCGCTATTGCCGGGCTGGCCGGATACCACTACTTTGCCGCCGTTCCTGGCGTCTATAAAATCGCCAGAAATTACGGATTTTTTGGCGATCTGGCCTTTTACGGCATTATCAGTGGACTGATTTCGCTGGGGAACCCCATTGCCGCCATTCCTGTGGCGCTACTCTTTGCCGGTCTATCCGTTGGCGGCAGATTTGTGCAGGGCAAACTGCACATGGGCTTTGGCCTGGATTACGCCTTGCTGGGCGTTTTAATGATCACCCTGGTCATCTTTCAGTTTTTCTATAGAAATGAATTTATGTGGAACAGAGAAGAGATTGGAGAGTAGAGATGGGCGACTTTTTGGTTAGAAGTTTAGAAGGCTCAACAATTTTTACCATTGCCGCGCTAGGCGAACTGATTGGGCAGCGATCCGGTATTCTTAACGTAGGGATTGAAGGCGTTATGCTTTTTGGCGCTACCTTTGGCTTTATTGCCGCGCAAACTACCGGCAGTTACCTCATCGGATTTATTGTGGCTATCCTCATTGGAGGGCTGCTGGGCTTTTTGCACGGCTTCTTCTCTATCACTCTGGGCGGCGATCAGGTAGTTAGCGGAATGGGCATCTGGATTTTGGGCTTTGGCCTGACCACCTACATTGGCAACGCTTATACCGGGCCCCTGGGACTTCCCAGAATTTCGCCAATATTCGGCGTATCGCCCTTCTTTTGGATAGGCATTATCCTGGTGGCAATTGTCTGGTTCTGGCTGTCTAAAACCAGTTTGGGCCTGCAAATCAGATCGGTAGGCGAAAACCCCTCGGTGGCAGAAGTTTCCGGCGTGAATGTCTCTAAAACGCGCTACCTCTGCGTAACGGTTAGCGGAATGTTAATGGGCTTTGCTGGAGCAGTCTACGCCCTGGATTACAACCCGGTCTGGAATTATAACTTCCTGATGGGCTGGGGCTTCATTGCGCTGGCGCTGGTCTTCTTTTCGATGTGGAATCCCTGGATTTTACTGGGCGGATCGCTGCTCTTTGGCACACTGTGGCAAGTTTCGCTCAACCCGCAGCTTGTACTCCCCGGCGTCCTGTCCCGCTACATCTGGCGAACCGTTCCCTTTGCCATCACTCTGGGCGTTTTATTGATGATGTCAACAAAGTGGTTCAAAACCAAATGGGGAGCCGCCAAACCGGAGGCGCTGGGAGAGCCTTACATCAAAGCGTAGCCGTGGGGCGTGAATCAGTTTTCCTGCGGGCGGTACACCTTTAACCTTTATTCAGGCTATGGTCATCGTTTGGGCCATTAGGCACAAACAACGGGTTGGGGCAGGTATACCTTGCGATTTGGTTGTGAGCGTTTTTGAGCGAGCGTCCTGGAATATCTACCCGCTCCAGCAGCCACTCAAAGAGGTCTTTTGGCGGTGAGCTAAAGAAACGCTCCGCTGCGGTGGTTCCATCACGACGCTTCACGAAATAATTATGAACCGTAGTTAGGGCGGACAGTTTGCGGTTGCTGAGCCGATGCAAACTGTGGTGAAGAAGGGCCAACAAGCCATTGCGCCCCTCCACGCAGGAACTTGATCGTTGAAAAATGTCATCACCATCTGAAACGACCACTTTAGTTTTACTCATCACCCCTGAAAATGAACTACGCCAGACTATTCAGGCAGCCCTGCCCGCCGCAGTCACGGTGAAGCGCCTGACAGACGCCAGTGAAGCGGAATCTTATCTGGCTTCTCTGGGCGACAATAAACCCCTGGCGACCATCATCCTGCTCCATAACCCAAACGCCCGGCGTATAGCCAGAAATTATCACCGCCTGCACCGAAGCAACTTAGTCGCCGGCGTCCCTCAAATTGCTATTCTGTCCACCCCCCAGGACCGCCGTTTTATTCTGGAAACCGGATTAGACGATTATCTGCTGCTGCCCCTGCTCCCCGCCGAGATCAACGCCCGGCTGGAAGTGTATTTTCGTTCCTCGCAATGTCTGCCGGGCAGTATGGCCGGGGTTGTTGAACAGCTTAAAAACGGCATAAAGCCAGGCGATCTTTGGGGGCAAAACCTTCAGGCTCTGGGCGAAATTTTCAACGCCCCATCGGGCTGGGCGCTTTTATCTGAAGAATCTACTGGAGAATCCGGTCAAAAAATCATTCTGGTTGGCGGCTACAACCTTCCGCCCTTACTGGCAGCGCCGGAAGAAAATTTCACGAGCGAAATAGCGTTTTTTTTTGATCTGGTTCAACAATCGGGCGCTGATCCATTCAAACAAATTATTGGGCCGCAGCTCAACTGGCTTAACCGGCGCAACGCCAATGGTCTAACCCATCATCTCATCATTCCGCTGCACAGCCACAAACAGATACTGGGCTTGCTGGTACTGGCCTATCCGCATCTTCCAACCTTGTCTAATTTTGCCAGGCGCGCCTTGACCAATTTGGGGCGGTGGTTGGGTACGCTGCTATATTTCCAGAAAATATACGAAGATTCGCAAATTTACGCCACCCAAAACGCCTTTTTAGTTATGATTGCCCGCACCATCAACGAGCGTCTGGATTTAAGCGCCATCCTTTCCCTGGCTTTGGAGCAGACCATCCCTTTGTTGGAGGCGTCTGGCGGCGACATCTGGCTTCTGTCAGCAGACGAACAGTGGCTTGATCTGGCATCGTCCCTGGCATCTCCCTTTGCCCGCCAAAAGCTGACTCGTCGCAGCGCAGAGCAAGGGTTGACAGGCTGGGTTTTGAAACACAAACAAAGCCTGAACGCGGCCAATTTGATCAATCATCCTCATTTTGACCCTCAAAACGATCATTACGGCGATGGAGAAGCCTATTCGCTGCTGGCTGCTCCGCTGCATCATCAGGGGAAAGTCATTGGCGTGTTGAGCGTTCATCGGGAACGGGTCGAAGCCTTCACGCAAAGCGACATTGCGCTGCTGGAAGGGATAAGCAATTTAAGCGCCTCTGCCATTGCCAACGCTCATTTGATGCAAGAATTACGCGAATACGCCGAACAGCGCCAAATTCTATACGAAATGAGTCAGCAAATAGCGCTTGGACTTGATCTGCAAAGCGCCCTTGATCGCGCCGTTCACTGGCTGGGACGGCTGTTCGATGCAGAAGTCAGTTCCCTCTGGCTGGTAGAAGACGAAGGGGAAACCATACGGCTGGTGGCCGCATTGGGTATCGAACTGCCGCCCGAGCGTAAATTTGCGCTAAACCTGGGGCAAGGGCTTGCAGGTTGGGCGGCAGCCAACGATCAGGCAATTTTGACCAATACCCCCAACCAGGACCCTCGCCACGATGGAAGCATATTGAATAAATTCCACATCACCGCGCGCAACGCCATAGCGCTGCCAATGAGCTATCACAAGCAAATTATTGGCGCGTTAAGCCTGGCGAACAAAAAAAACGGAGACTTTGACGACGCAGATTTAACCCTGCTTTCCACCGCCGCGGAAATGATTGCCCTGGCGGTGGGCAACGCCAGATTGCACACCCAAACGCTGGCCATAATGGACGAACGCGAACGCCTGCATCATCAAGTTCTATACGCCGAACGATTGGCTACCGTGGGACGATTGACCGCCAGCCTCTCTCACGAGATCAATAATCCAATGCAGGCCATTCAGGGCGCGCTAAATCTGGCTCTGGAAGAATTAGACAGCCCGGAAGACCTGACAGTCTACCTGCAACTTAGCCTGGTAGAATCAGAACGGGTCATCCAGCTCCTCAGCCGGATGCGCCAGATATACCGCCCCCAAAACGACAATTCTGAGCGCATCAACCTGAATGATATCCTTCAAGAAGCAATTAGTCTGGCCAACAAAGAATTTAGACGCCAAAAAATAACGCTGCGCGCCGACCTGAACGCCAA
>DUEH01000217.1 GCA_011192195.1 Chloroflexota bacterium
TCACTTACAACTTTACCACTACCGAAGGTTTTTGTATGAGGCAATAGGTGAGTATTTCTGCTTGTCATTGACCAAAAGAACCAGGAAAACAAAAGGGCTTGTGGAGAATATCAAATCTCCACAAGCCCTTTTTTGCGTTTTTTCTTCTGTTCAGGTAAAGCGCAGACGCTTAACCGCGTTCTTGCGCGTCAACAACGGCCAAAGCGGCCATATTGACCACATTGCGCGCTTCATCGTCGCGCTGCAAGATGTGGACCGGTTTGTCCATTCCCAGCAGAATGGGGCCGATGATCTCGGCGCCGCTCATACCGCCCATCAATTGGTAGGCAATGTTGGCGGCTTCCAGATTGGGGAAGACGAAGACGTTGGGCTTACGCACCGTGGCAAAGGGATAGAAGTTGTCTAGCCTTTCGGGAGACAGAGCGGTGGCGGCCATCATTTCGCCGTCCACGGGTAGGTCGGGGCATCGTTCCTTGACCATTGCCACGGCTTGCTGGATCTTTTCGGTGTTGGGGTGGCGGGTCCCGCCGAAATTCGAGAAGCTCAACATCGCCACGCGCGGTTTGATGTCGAAACGGCGCACTTCTTTGGCGGCCATGCAAGTGATTTCGGCCAGGTCTTCGGCGTTGGGGTCAATGTTGACCGTGGTGTCTACAAAGAAATAGACCTTGTCTTTCACAATAACAATGTGCATCCCGGCCACCTTGTGCGTATCCGGGGACGTGCCAATGGTTTCCAGGGCCGGGCGGATGATGGTGGGGTAGTTGTGGGCCATACCGGAAATATAGGCGTCGGCGTCGCCCATTTTGACCATCATTGGGCCAAAGTAGTTGCGCCGCCGCATCAGCGTGCGCGCCCGCGGGTAGGTAATGCCTTTGCGTTGGCGTTCCTCAAAGAATGTATCGCAATAGGGCTGGTATTGATCACAACGCGTTGGGTTTACAATTTGTGGCTCAAAGTGGAGTTCCAGTTCCTCAATGGTTTCTTTGATGACCTCCGGGCGCCCCAGAAGAATTGGCTCGCCAATCCCTTCTACGGCAATCTGAGCGGCGGCGCGAATTATTTTGGGGTGTTCGCCTTCGCCGAAGACAATGCGCTTGGGATTATGGCGGGCCTTGTTGATAACGTGGCGCATCAGTTCCCAGCCTTTACCCAGACGCGCTTCCAACTCTTCTACGTAAGCTTCAATGTCAATTTGCTTACGGGCCACGCCGGTGTCCATTGCGGCTTTGGCCACAGCGGGCGAAACCCACAGCAACACGCGCGGGTCAACCGGTTTGGGGATGATGTACTCAGCCCCAAAGTGAAGGCTCTCTAGATTGTAGGCTTTGAGAACCGCATCAGGCACGTCTTCGCGAGCCAGGTTAGCCAGCGCCTGGGCCGCGGCCAATTTCATCTCCTCGTTTATGTCGCTGGCGTGGACATCCAGCGCGCCGCGGAAGATGAAGGGGAAGCCGAGAACATTGTTGACCTGATTGGGATAGTCGCTGCGCCCGGTGGCCATAAGCACGTCTGATCGGGCCTCTTTGGCTTTTTCATAAGTAATTTCCGGGTCGGGGTTGGCCATAGCAAAGATGACGGGGTTGTCGGCCATAGAGCGGACCATATCCTGACTGACCAAATCCTTCACCGATAGGCCGACGAAGACATCGCACCCTGCCATCGCGTCGGCCAGGGTGCGGGCGTCGGTTTCTTGCATGAAGCGGGCTTTGTATTCATTGATGCCCTTCTCGCGCTTGGTCTGAACAACGCCCCGCGAGTCTACCAGAGAGATGTTTTTCCGCTGCACGCCGGCCACAATGAACATTTCGGCGGTGGCAATGGCCGACGCGCCGGCCCCGCTGACGGTCACTTTCAGGTCTGCCATTTTTTTGCCTAGCAACTCCATCGCGTTGATCAGCCCGGCGGTGGCAATGATGGCTGTGCCATGCTGGTCGTCGTGGAAAACGGGGATGTCCATCGTTTTCTTGAGCGTTTCTTCCACCACAAAACATTCAGGAGCTTTAATGTCTTCCAGATTGATGCCGCCAAAGGTGGGACCAAGCGCCTGACAAACCTTGATGATCTCCTCTGGGGTGTGGGCGTCAATCTCGATGTCAAAGACATCCACATCGGCAAAGCGTTTGAAGAGCAACCCCTTCCCTTCCATCACCGGCTTCGAGGCCAGCGGCCCCTGGTCGCCCAGTCCCAAAATGGCTGTGCCGTTGGAAATAACGGCCACCAGGTTCCCCTTGGCCGTGTAGCGATAGGCGTTATCCGGGTCGTCGGCTATCTCCATCACCGGGATAGCCACGCCTGGCGTATACGCCAGCGACAGGTCTAGCTGGGTATGAGCCGGTTTGGTGATTGTCACCTCAATCTTACCGGGTCTCCCCTTTTCGTGATATCTTAATGCCATCTTTTTGGTAATTTTCATTTTAACCTCCATGTTAAAATAAAGTATGTTGTTGGATATTGGCAGTGGGGTCGTTGAATGGAATTTGATTAGCCCATCTTTCACCCCGATTGACCGTCAAGCGAGACAAAGGACGAAGGGCGAAAGACGAATTTCAACCGTGAAATTCCCTCGTCATTTGTCCTTCGTCCGGCGTGGTAAATAATAAAAGCAATCCCTTCTGTTAATAGAGGCGATTGCTTTGGCGCGTTAGCCAGCGGCGCGTAACGCAATAACGGGCTGCCTTAGGAATGAGAATTTAATAACTTACCCAATCCGCCGGGAGATTGGAGATTAGAGATTGGAGATTAGAGATTGGAGATTGCAGGCTAATAATCTCTTTATCTCCCAATCTCCAATCTCCAAACGGGTAAGTTATTTACGCACCATTCCTTAGCGCGCAATATCTTTCAATAGTAAGTATACTACCATTGGAATGGGGATACAGTGGCTTTTGTCACTTCTTTCTGTGACAAATGTCACTAATTTGATGTTGTTTTGTTATTCGTCATTCGTCGTTCGTCGTTTTCAACAGGCAGCCCTTCTGCTTGCATAATCTTCAGGGCGTTGGTGGTGGGACAAGGGCCGAAACGCAACTGATAATCAAAGATCATTTTTCCGGCGGCGACTTCTTCCCGGAAGTGGTAATTTTTGACCCCCGGCAGTTCATCGGCCAGTTTTACCAACTCCAGATCATGGGTAGCAATAAGACCAAAGCCATTGCCGCCCACCAGGGCGCGAATATAAGAACGGCTGCCGATGAAGCGCTCCCGATTATTGGTTCCCCGAAATATTTCGTCAACAAGGTGCATCAGGGGAAGGGGGGCGTCGGCGTTCAACGTGTCCAGCAGGCGTTTAAGTCGTTTGACTTCGGCGTAGAAATAAGAAATGCCATCGGTCACAGAATCGCTGACGGAGAGGGCGGTGAAAAGGCGAAAGGGAATGGTCTGGAAACTTTGGGCGTTCACCGGGCCGCCCGCGCAGGCCAGACAGAGATTTACGCCCACTGCGCGCAAAAAGGAACTTTTCCCCGCCATATTAGAGCCGGTGATGATGACCACCTCGCCCAGTCTGTCAGCGCTAAAATCATTGCAAACTTTTTCTTCGGCAGGGATAAGAGGGTGACCCAACGATTTTGCGTTGAAAAGCTGACCGCTGACCGCTGACCGCCGACCACCGACCGCCTCATCATTGCTAATTGCTAATTGATAATTGCTAATTGCGGGAAAAGCGTAGCCCGGATTGAGATACGCAAAATTCGCCAGCGAACTGAGGGCTTCCAACTCAAAGAGCGCGTCCAGCCATTGGGGAAGCTGATGAGCGACTTCTTCTTTGTAGAGGTTGAGTCGATGGGCAAGGTAGAGGTTCCAGGGAGCAATGATGTTGAGTACCAGCCCGATGAAGGGGTTTTGCGTCAATCCGGCGGCGGCGGTCAGAAATGAAACTTGTTTCAGTTTGGCCGAAGGGCGGTTTTCAACGTCCTGAAAAGGCTGACACAAGTCTTTCAGCGCATCATGCCGCCGCAGGGGGGATGTTTCAAGGTGCTGAAAAACAAACTCCAGTCGTTTCAGGCCGCTTTTCAGGGTTAAAGTATCGTTGAACAAGGCCAAAATTTCGCGCCATTTGGGAATCAGAACGGCCAGATAGATGAAAAAAGGGATGAGCCAGTAGCGCGGTATCCAGCCCAGCAGGTTCAGGATGAAAAGGAGAATGTAGAGAGGAATTAGAAAACTGGCGATAGTCAACACCGGGCGCAGCGATTGCGGGGCGTCGCGTCTTTCCAGCCACTTTAGCAACCGCTTGCCCCGCCAGCCCCCGCCACTGGCGGTGGCGCTCAACAGTCCAAACATTGTCAGTTTGTCGCGGAAGCTGGAAAGGGGGAGCAAGCTTTGCGCCATCGCCTGCCGGCGGTGAATGTCGTCTAGTCTGGGCGCTGTTTCCAGCAGCCAGTCTCGCAAGCGCAGGCTGCCTTCCAGCGAAACCGCCGTATCCAGCAAACGATGGACGGAGCGTTCGCCGGTCAAGTCCAGGTCGCGGGCAAAGGGGTGTTCGGCGGGCGATCGCCCCACCGATGTGGGTGGGATATTTTCCCAATCCAGGTTCATCCGCGCTGCGTGCGCCGATTTGATCTGTCGCCAGAGTTGATGCTTTAGCAGGCTGGTTTCAATTTGCCGGTGCAAGCGAACCGTATAGCCAAAGGCAACAAGGGCAATCGCCAGGATGGGAAATCCAAACCACAGTCCGGCAAAATAAAACGCTGCCGCGCTGAGTAAAGCGCCGGCAATGAAAGCCGCCAGCCTTATTTGGGCGCAGCGTCCACTGAGGCGCTGTAATTGCGTTATGCGTCTATCCAGTCGCTGGATTTGCCGACTAAGGGCGCGCAGTTTTTGCGTGCGTGGGGGAAGGTGTTGTTGATTAGTCATAGTGTGTCATTCTAGGCTAAAGTTTGACTTTTGCAAATAGCTCAAATATACTCACATTAGTTATTGGAAAATCTTTGGCAGGCCAGGGTTGTTCAGTTCCAGGAAATGATAGATATTATTTCACCGCAGAAGCGCGGAGAACGCAGAGAAAAACCATAAAAACCTCTGCGAACTCTGCGTCAGCGGTGAAATTACCGTCCACAATGGAGAACTGAACAGCCTTGGGCAGGCGCAATAATCTCGCCGCGCGGAAAAAAGGAAATAAATGAGACTATTTGAGGTATTAGAAAAGCAACTCAAAAATGAACCCAACTACGTTACCGACAACGGGGAATTGAAAAAATGGGTGGTGATAAACAAGGCGCAAAATTTTGACGTTGAATTAATTGAGTTACTTTTGAACAACAAAGAGATCAAAGACAACTTCTTTGTGGACATAAAAGGTACCTTGGTATTTAAGCAAAGCGCGTTTGTGCAATTTTTGGAACAAAAAAACTACCTAAACGACAGCTATACCCAATACAAAAACAAGATAGGGTTGACCATAGACAGCAAATACCTGAATCAACGCAATGAAGTGGCTTTGGTGTGGCCTTTCAAAGACTGCGTACTGGAAGGCGGGCAAAGCAGGGAAGAAGGCAAACGGGAAGAAATTTTCTTTAATGAAACGTTGGCGCAGGATGAGATAACTCAACTGCTTGAGCCAAAAGTTTTAAGCAACGCCAAAAGCTACGCCACCGAAGGCGAACAAGATTTCACAGGCTTTACCCGCAACGCCGAACTGAACAAAAAAAGAGGGCTGCCAAAAAACACCATTAGCGACAACCTGATTATTAAAGGCAATAACCTGCTGGTTTTGCACTCTCTCAAGAAGCGTTTTTCCGGAAAGGTGAAA
>DUEH01000218.1 GCA_011192195.1 Chloroflexota bacterium
CACAGGCGGTCTTTGCTGTCAATGAAGGGGAAGTTTACCGATCCCAGCGGTTTGCCGTCCAACTGGTCAAGCAATACGCTCTCTTCTCCGCTGCGGGTGACTTTGTAGACTTTGCCATCGCCAATATTGGCGACGACGAGGTTTCCTTCGGCGCTCATTGCCAGGCCGTTGGGGTCGCTGCCCATTGCGCCCAGCAGCGTTTGCGCGCCGTCCGGGTCAATGCGGGTGACGGCTCCCCGGTTGTCCGAGGCCCAGAGCGTACCGTCTTTTTCGGCGATGATGCTTTCCGGACGGCTCAGGTCTTTGCCGTAGAATTGCAGATCAGAAAAATCAAGGGTGAAATCTTTGATTGAAGTCATTGTTTGTCTCCTGAAATAGGGTTAGATTTACGAAATTGTAACCATAATGGTATTCTGGTCAATCTTGTCGCCCGCCTTTACCCGTATGCTGCTGACAACGCCGTCGCGGGGCGCTCTGAATTCGTTCTGCATTTTCATCGATTCCAGAATGGCGATGATGTCCCCTTTGGCTACCGATTGCCCTGTTTCTACCGGCGTGGCAACCACAATACCGGGCATTGGCGCTTTGATGAGGATTTCGCCTACGTCAACGGCGACGCTGCCTTTAAGACCGGCCAGGCGGCGGGTGCGCTCATCTTCAACTTTTACATCGTAGATGGTGCCTTTGAGGCTGACGTGATAAATATCGTCTCCTTTATCAATATTAACGTCATAAGATTGGCAGCCCATGATCAAAGAGAAGAGCGGCGTCCCGGTCAGACCCTGAAAATCAATTTTAAGTTTTTCGCCATCGATGACGATATGTTCGTCGTCGTTGATGTCAATGGTAAATTCCCGCTCTCCAACGGTGGATACGTATTTCATTATTTCAACCTCCTGTCCAGCGCTTCGCGGCGACCGTAGAGTCGCCAGGGGCTGGGACCGCCCTGGTGGAGCAGGATGGCTTCTTTGCTGTGACGATGGGCTACCAGCGCGGCGGCGGCAGCGGCGACTTTGGCGTATTTCAGCGAAGGGTCGTCATCCATACTGAAATGATTGTCCAGAAAGTTGGTGTCTAGCTGGCCGGCCTGGAAGCGGGCGTGGTTCATCATTTTGATGTGAAAGGGGATGGTGGTTTTGACGCCTGTCAGGGTAAATTCGTCCAGAGCGCGTCTCATGCGCAAGATGCTTTCGGCGCGGGTTCCGCCGTGAGTGACAAGTTTGGCCAGCAGAGAATCGTAGTAGGGCGAGACTTCCATATTGTAGTAAACGCCGCTGTCCACGCGCACGCCTCCGCCGGTGGGCAAAGACAAGCCGGTGATTTGACCAATGGAGGGGATGAAGTTGTTGAAGGCGTCTTCGGCCAGGATGCGGCACTCGATGGCCCAGCCTTTAAGCTGGATGTCTTTCTGTTTGTGCGACATTCTGCGTCCGGCGGCAATGCGCAGCATCTCTTTCACAATGTCTACGCCGGTGACCATTTCTGTAACGGGGTGTTCTACCTGAAGGCGGGTGTTCATCTCCAGAAAGTAGAAACTGCCGTTTTGATCCAGCAGAAATTCCACCGTTCCCGCGCTAACGTAATTGGCGGCGCGGGCGGCGGCGATGGCTACGGCCCCCATCCGCTCTCGCAGCACGCTGTTTACGGCGGGGGAGGGGGATTCTTCGATGAGTTTCTGGTGACGGCGCTGGATAGAACATTCGCGTTCGCCCAGGTGGATGACGTTGCCGTGGGCGTCGGCCAGGATTTGCACTTCTACGTGGCGCGCGCCAATCAACAGTCGTTCCAGATAGACCTGATTGTCGCCGAAAGCGGCTTTGGCTTCGTTGCGAGCCATACGCAGGGCGGCAGCGAGTTCTTCCGGGGCGTGAACGGCGCGCATCCCCTTGCCGCCGCCGCCTGCCGCGGCTTTGACCAGCAGCGGGTAGCCAATCTCGGGGGCGATGGCCTGCAATTCCTCGTCCGACAAGCCTTTGGGGCTGCCGGGCACAACGGGAACGCCGGCCTGGGTCATTGCGTCGCGGGCGATGGTTTTGTCGCCCATCATGGCAATGGCCTCCGGCGGCGGGCCAATCCAGGTCAGTCCGGCGTCAATGGCGGCTTGGGCAAAGTCGGCGTTTTCGGCCAACAGGCCGTAGCCGGGGTGGATGCCGTCGGCGCCGCAGTTCAGGGCGATGTCAATGAGTTTATCGCCCCGCAGATAGCTTTCGCTAACCGGAGGGGGGCCAATATGATGCGCTTCGGCGGCTTTGCGAACGTAGGTACTCAGGCGGTCTGCGTTAGAGTAAACGGCCACGCTTTCAATGCCCAGGTCTGAGCAGCCGCGCAGTATTCGCATAGCAATTTCGCCTCGGTTGGCGATGAGGACTTTCTTGAGCATAATTAACTTCCTTGAATGGCGAACGGCGAATGGCGAATGGCGAATGGCGAACGGCGAATGAGTGTAAATTCGCCATCCGCCATTCGCAAATTCGCCATTCGCAGATTCTATAGCGGGATATTTCCGTGTTTTTTGGGCGGATTTTCGTCTCGCTTGTTTTGCAGCATTTCCAGAGCGTTGATGAGGCGGGGGCGCGTTTGATTGGGTTCGATTACGTCGTCAATGTAGCCCCAACTGGCGGCAATATAAGGATTGGCAAAGGTGTCGCGGTATTCCTGCACCAGTTCGGCGCGCAGGGCGTCGGGGTCGTCGGCTGCGGCCAATTCCCGACGGTAAAGGACGTTGATGGCCCCTTCTGGTCCCATCACGGCTAATTCTGCGCCGGGCCAGGCCATATTGATGTCGCCGCGAATGTGTTTGCTTGACATGACATCGTAAGCGCCGCCGTAGGCTTTGCGCGTGATAACGGTGATTTTGGCTACGGTGGCTTCGCAGTAGGCGTAGAGCAGTTTGGCGCCGTGCTTGATGATGCCGCCGTGTTCCTGTCCCGTGCCGGGCAAGAATCCTGGCACGTCTACCAGCGTGATGACGGGAATGTTGAAGCAGTCGCAGAAGCGAACAAAGCGGGCCGCTTTTGAGGATGAGTTAATGTCAAGCACGCCGGCCAGCACCGCCGGCTGGTTTGCCACAATGCCCACGCTGCGACCGTTGAGCCGGGCAAAGCCCACGATGATGTTTTTGGCGTAGTGTTCATGCACTTCCAGAAAATAGCCGTTGTCTATCACTGAGCGGATGACTTCTTTCATATCGTAAGGTTTGTTGGGATTGTCCGGCACAATGCTGTCAAGTTTATCGTCGGTGCGCAGGGGGTCGTCTGCGCACTGGATGACGGGTGGGTCTTCCATGTTGTTGGCGGGGAGAAAGCTGAGAAGTTTGCTCAGGAGATACAGGGCGTGTTCTTCATTTTCGGCGGCAAAATGGGCTACGCCGCTGATGCTGTTGTGGGTGTCTGCGCCGCCCAGTTCTTCAAAGCTGACCTCTTCATGCGTGACCGATTTCACTACATCCGGCCCGGTGACGAACATGTAACTGGTGTTCTTGACCATAATGATGAAGTCGGTCAGGGCGGGTGAATAGACCGCGCCGCCGGCAGACGGTCCCATCACCACCGAAATCTGGGGAATGACGCCGGAGGCCAGCGTGTTTTGCAGGAAGATGTCGGCGTAACCGCCCAGGCTGACCACTCCCTCCTGGATTCTGGCCCCGCCGGAGTCGTTCAAGCCAATCATAGGCGCGCCGTTTTTCAGTGCCAGTTCCATCACTTTCAAGATTTTTTCGGCGTGGGCGTGTCCCAGACTGCCGCCAAAGACGGTAAAATCCTGGGCAAAGACGTAGACCAATTGGTTGTTGATGGTTCCGTAGCCGGTCACAACGCCGTCGCCCAGGGGCTTGTTGTTGGCCATAGTATGGTGGTGATGGGTTACAAAGGCGTCCATTTCCCTGAAGGAGCCTTCGTCCAGCAGCAGGTGCAGGCGTTCGCGGGCGGTGAGTTTGCCTTTGGCGTGTTGGGCGTCAATGCGTTTTTGGCCGCCGCCTTCTCTGGCTTTTATCTTCAGTTCTCTGAGTTTTTTGATTTTTGGGTTCAAGGTCATAGAGCCTCCGGTGATGGTTGGTCAGTACGCAGTTTACCTTCCCGGAAGCTGGATTTCAGATCAGAATCGCCCCACAATTCAAGCAGCCTGATCTCAATACAGCTTCCGGGAAGGTTTTACCCTCAACTGCGCAAGTACTGATTGGTAATGCGCGATAGCTTTAACACGGTGTGGATGGATTGGTTGCGATAGTTTCAACCACGGGCTTGTTATGCTTTTTGCTTCTCTTTTGAGTACTGCCACAAAGCGCGATCAAGAACTCTCATTGATGATATTCCATTTCGTTCGGCAACTTCACGACAAAATTCAACATACGGCCACCAAAACGAAAAACTGTACTGGTTAGGTGCATCTAAGTTACACGACCATTGCGCGCGAAAATCTAATATCGGATATTTGCCCTTGTGAAACAGATGCAATAATACGGAAGCAGTAGGCCACGATACGCCATCGAGTATTGTTAGCGTAAATTTCGTATTTGTTGGCCCAGCGAATGAAAGTAATTTGATCGCCCATATCACCGCGCTGAAAACGGTCAAAGAACTCTTCTGAGTCCATTTGATATTGAGTTTCTAGTTGCTTCAAGTCTTTAACAAGTTGGATGAAATCATCTAACGGTGAACTGTTTCTTAATGCGGTTTGAAGTCTCTGTGTCAATTCTTTGCCAGACTGGGGCATTGTTTGAGATGTGAATTTTATGGTTGGCATTTTTTACTCTCCCATTTGTAAACTGCTTATCTTCCCAACACCACTTTACCAAACTGCTCTCCCCGTTCCAACAAAGCCATCGCCTCGACGCCTTCTTCTAACGGCATCACCGTGTGGATGACCGGCTTGAGCGCTCCGCTGAAGACCAGTTGCATCACCTCGCGGTAATCGCTGTGGCTGCCCATTGTGCTGCCGATGAGGCTGATTTGCTTGGTGAAGAGAAAGCGAATATCCAGTTCGGTTTTGGGGCCGCTGGTATTGCCGACAATGACGATGCGTCCGCCCCGTTTGACGGCTCGCAGGCTGCCGCTGATGTGGGGCAGTTTCAGGTTGAGGCCGGGCCAGCCCTGGCGCACCCAAATATCAAGACGGTTATAAGCGCTGGCTTTTATCTCAATCAGCGCCTCGCCCGGGCCGGGTTTCGGTTTGGGCAGGGCCAACAGCGCCATTTTGTTGATGTCACCGTGTTCAGTGAAGCCAATTGCTTTCATAATTTATCTTTTTTCTCTATTTACTGCTTTTTTTCTGTTCGCGCTTTTGCTGCGCAATTTTTTCGTGGATCAATCGCTGTTCTTCGCGTCCCCAATGCCTGGTTTCCGCCATAGATGAAGGGGCGGTAGAGATTGGTTCTGGCTCTTCGGCGGGGATTTGAACAGATAGAATCAGGTGAAACTGGCTGCCGGGGCAGGCTTCTTCATTATATTCGGGGCTTTCAACCCAAACTTGACCGCCGTGCGCTCTGGCAATACCGGCCACCAGCGGCAGTCCCAGACCAGGGCCTGCGCCCTTGAATTTCACGCTATCGGTGCTGTGATGACCTACGTCGCCTACCCGATAGAATTTTTCAAAGATGCGCTTCTGGTCTTTTGGGTCAATGCCAATGCCGGTGTCGGTGACGATCAACTCTACTTTGGTGATGCTTCCGCCCTCGATGATCTTGCGTCCGGTGATGGTGATGATTCCGCCATCGGGAGTGTATTTTATGGCATTGTTGAGGAGGTGGGTTACGGCCTGTAACAGGCGCGGCATATCGCCTTCAATGAGGGGGAGTTGGTCCAGGCCGGAAATCACCAGTTGGTGACTTCGTTTTTCCAGAGCGTCTTTTTGGTTTGCTGTCGCTTCGTTAACAATCTCAGCCAGATTAACCGGCCCTCTGGCAATATCCAATTCGCCAATATCTGCCTTGCTGACGTCAAAGATCAAATCAACTACTTCTTTTAAGCGCGTGCTGCCTTTGGCAATGCCCTTGAAGACCAGAGCCATATAGGCCGGGTCTTGAAGTTCTGCTTCGGTGGTTTCCAGAAGCATACTGGCGTAGCCGTGAATTTGGGTTAGCGGGGTGCGTAATTCGTGGGAAGCAATAGAAAGGAAATCGGTTTTCCCCTGATCAAAGGTTTCAAATTGGCCTGACAGTTTCCCTAATTTTCTGTTTACTTCGCCCAGTTGCCCAAATAGTTTGGCTTTGTCCATATCTACGGCAATTTGCGAAGCCAAAATTTGCAGGCGGTTCAAATCTTGAGGCCAATAAGGCCGATGGTTTGATCTGGAGCCGAGGGCCAACAAGCCAACCAGGTCTCGTTGACGTAAAATGACGGGGAAAAAAAGTTCAACCGGCATCGAGGTTAGCCAATTTTTGGCATTTTTATCCAGGTTTTTGAACGCAGGCAAAACATCCAGATCATATTGGGTGACAGCCGCGCGCTGTTGACGTAGATGATCAATCCAGAGGTCGCTTCCGGCGAAGTAGCCAGTTTCTATGTTTGGCATCTTGGTTGAAGCGATCATTTGGAAGGTGACGTGACCGGGGCGGTCATCCTGGTTGATAAAAAACGCGCCTTGATCCGTCTCCATTTCATCCAAGATGAAGTCAAGGGCCTGTTTGCTTAATTTTGCCTGATCCCAATCAGCGCTAACGCGCTGGCTATAGGTTTGAATAGCGTTTGTTTCATCAAATGTTAGGCCAAATAGAACTTTGCTTAACGTTTTGTCTATCCACCTTGCCAGCCAGGGGAGTATAATTCCCAAAGCCAGGGCCATACCGGCTAACCAGAAAAGAATGTTGTTGGGATTGACGGGCCAGCTACGCATCAGGTACGCCAGATTAAAGGCGCCAAATAAAATGATTCCCAGAATGATTGCTGTGATCAATGTTTGGGCAATACGGCTAAGGATGACCTGTAATTCCGGCGGATGAGAACGTAATACGATATAGGTAATGAGCAGCGCTCCGGCAATATTCAACGATGATCCAATGGCGGCTGTGCCGGGGATTTGCAGGAGAATGATAATGTTGGCCGCCGAAAGGAGCAAGGTTCCCCCCAGCCAATATCTAAAGCGATTGCGATATTGAGATTGGGGGTATTTTTTGAAGCTGAAATAGAGCGCGCTCAGGGCGATGACGGTTGCTGTCCCCCAGATAATAATCCCCAACGCGCTGATAGTAGATTTGATATTGGTTGCGCTGGGGAGATAGCTTGAGGCCATTGTTGCCAGATTGAATAAATTAAGGTTTATGGTTATCCACAAAGCAACGATGAACACGCCAAAACCCCAGTACCAATACAGTTCTCTGGTGTATCCCAAAAAAGCCAGCGTTAAGGCGCCAAAAATCAGGGGCATTGCCCCGCGACTGACGGTTGTTAGCCATTCAAAAAAAAGTTGTTGTTCCGGCGTGGCGGCCAGATTCAAAGATGTTGCGGCTACGCCAATGCTCCACATTAGCCCCAAGGCCAGATACAGCGACAGGGTAAGCGTTGCTTTCTCCTTTAAATGCCAACGCAAGGCCGCCGGGAGAATCAGCAGGCCAAAACTGGCTACGCCTATTAGCGCGATGATTGCGTCAATTGAGATGTGCATTAAGGTGTTTTCCCCGTATCGTTAATATTAAACTCACTACCGTATACCCCCTGGATTTGCCAGTAGTTTCGGCCCCCAAGACCGCCGACCGCTGACCGTAGACCGCCGAAATAATTCGGAATAACGTCTTTACGGCGGTCTGTGGTCTGCCGTCTGCGGTTATACTGGATGCAAGCGGCCTTTCGGGGGCAACAATCCTGTCAAACTCAAAGGATATACGGTAGCGAAATATTAAAATGCCAAGCCGCGCTCTTTGAGGCTGACAAAGCGTTGCCGGCCAATGATGACATGATCCAGCACGTCAATATCCAGCAGTTTGCCCGCCTCGATTATTTTTTGTGTGACCTGCACGTCTTCAGGTGAGGGCGTGGGGTCGCCGGAGGGGTGATTGTGTATCAGAATAATACCAATAGCGTTTTCCCTGACGGCCATTTTGAAGATTTCGCTCACGCGAATGATGGTTGTGTTGGCGTTGCCGGTGTAGATGGTCTTTACTGCCAGAATAAAGTTTTTGGTATCTAACAGCACAACCCTGAGTTGCTCTTGTTCCAGAATACCCATTTCAAGCATAAGCATATTGGCGGCGTCGGCGGGGCAGGTGATTTGCAGTCGCTGGGTTGGCGATGCAAGCAGGAGGCGGCGTCCCAACTCCAGAGCGGCTTTGATCTGGCTGGTTTTGGCAACGCCAAGTCCCTTTGTGCTGGATAGTTCGTTGAAACTGGCTTTGGACAGCCCCGGTAACCCTCCTCTTTCCGAGAGCAAGCGTGTACTCAGCGAGAGGACGTTTTCTCCTTGTATGCCGGAGCGAAGCAGGATAGCCAGCAATTCAGCGTTAGACAGGGCGGCGGCGCCATAGTGTTGCAGGCGTTCTCTGGGGCGCTCTCCACTGGGCATATCGTGAATGGTCAAACGATATTCGCTCTTTGAAGGCGGGGCCATAATGTCTCCTGTGAGGCGCAGCGCGCATCTTTTAAAACGGCTTGTATGATAACACAAAGCGCCTGTTTTTGCACACAGCGCTGTGTGCGGCGTGTGGAAGTTTTTGGTGGTAATAAAAAAATAAGTGAGGGTACGCGGAATATTCCGCGCACCCTCACTTACAGTATTTTTAAAGATACAACAGCCTGCGGCTTACCCTTTCATCACCCGTTGAATTAAGTTGAGGGTTGTTTCTGTAACAGAGAGGCTATCCAGTTCGTCCAGCGCTACCCACCTTGCGTCTGCGGCGTCATCGCCAGGGGTGAGTTTAGCTTCCGGGTTTAGGGGATGGGCTAAAAAGTCTACAATGATGTAGTGAAATTGTATGTCGCCATTACTGTTGTGGACAATGTTATCAAAGATGTGAATGATGTGCCCGGCTCGAATGATCAGGCCGGTTTCTTCCAGTATTTCCCGCTCAACGGCCTGGTCCATTGTTTCGCCCAATTCAATCTTGCCTCCCGGAATTGCCCACAACCCTTTGGAGGGCGCTGTTTCTCTTTTTACCAGTAGAACGCGGCCCTTGTTCAGCACCAGCGCGCCAACGGCGGCTTTTGGCGATTGAAGATTGTTTCTTGCCGGCATAGCGCGCGCTTTATTCTTCCTTTGTCTTCGATTTCTCTTTAGCAGGCGGCGGCGTACGCCAGGCCAGCGAGACTTTTAGTTGGGCATCGCTGCTGCTGGCTTTGGCTAACATTGCCCGAGCGTCAGAGTCAATTTTTATGGCAAAATCAATTTTTACATGATCCGGCTTTTCAGGCAGTGTGTTCAGCGTTTCCAATACGCCGTTGGCTGCCAGTCTAATGGTATTTAGCGCCTGATTGAAGGCATTATCTGCTTTCTCTTTGTCTTCTTGACTTTGATGGGCGCCAAATCCTACGGCCGTTTTGTTGTTACTGACCTCTATCAGTATTGTTCCTTCATTTCCAATTCTTGATTCGATGTATTCGCGCATTTATTTCTCCTAATGTAAATGGGTTTGTAGTTAGGTACGTAACGTAGTGGAGCGCCGTTGTGAAACGCCACTTCGCTGTCGCTGCGAGGCTCACTACGAGCCATCTGCCTTTACTGCACACTACCCACTGTCCACTTATTTTTGATCCAGTAATATTTTCGCCAATTTTTTGTAGGCTTTGGCGCCTTTGTGCTTGCCGGAATATTCGACAAGGGCCTGATTTGCCACCGTGGCTTCGGCAAAGCGGATACTCTTGTAGATGATTACGTCAAAAACTTTATCGCCAAAGGCAGAACGAATTTCGTCCAGCACCTCGCGGGCGTGAATAGTGCCGGTTGAGTACATAGTTGCCAGAATTCCCAGCAGTTCCAGTTCAGGGTTTAGGCGGCTCTTTACTTTTTCTACCGTTTCTAAAAGGGTTTGCAACCCGCGCATAGCAAAGTATTCACTTTGTAAAGGGATTAAAACTTCTGTGCTGGCGCACAGGGCATTAGTGGTCAACAGCCCCAGACTGGGTGGGCAATCTATCAGAATAAAGTCATACCAGCCATTGAGCGGCTCCAGAATTTGTTTCAGCACCAGTTCTCGTCTGATTTCAGGTATTAAGTCTACTTCGGCGTTGTGTAAGTGGTTATTGGCCGGGGTCATATCCAGATAGGCCTGTACGGGTTGAATAATGCGGTTGATTGGTTTATTAGGCTCCATTAAATAATCGTAGATAGTGCGTTCTAGAGTATCGGTGTCAAAGCCTAATCCGGCAGTGAGCGCTCCCTGCGGGTCCAGGTCCAACAATAGGATTTTTTGATGTTCTTGAGCCAGGGCGACTCCCAGA
>DUEH01000219.1 GCA_011192195.1 Chloroflexota bacterium
AAACGGTTTCCAGATGCCCATCCAAGGTTGAAACGCGGTTGCAGTGGGCGCTCAAGGCAAATTGGGCCGGGGTGATTTGATTATCGGCGAAAGCGCCCAACATCTTTTGAGACTCCACAATCATTTTCTCTTCTTCGTTCTCGATGAAAGGAATCACATTATCCAGCGCCGCCAGCGCGGGGACGCCGTTGTAGCCCGCTCCGGAAAGCGCTTGCATAGTGTGTACAATGACTGCCTTTACGCCAAAGGCGCGGTGCAAGGGAGCCAGCGTAATTACCAGTGGCATCGCCGAACAGTTTGAGTTAGTGACGATAAACCCTTTTTCCCACCCACGTTTTGCTTGCTGGTGCGGAATGATTTGCAAGTGATCCGGGTTCACTTCCGCAGTGACCAGGGGAACGTCATCGTCATAGCGATGGGCGCTGACATTGCTCATCACGCCGTATCCGGCGAGGGCAAAGGCTTCTTCATGAAGCTGGGCTGCCTCGCCGGGCAGGGCGGAAAAGACCAGTTGACAATCCAGCGAGGTGTCAATGGGCTGCACAATCATTTCCGCCGCCTTGCCAGGAATATCGGCGGAAATGAACCAGTTGCACGCCTCTCGGTAGGTCTTGTCCACCGAGCGTTCTGACGCCGCCAGCGCCGTCATTTCAAAAAAAGGATGGTCTGCCAGCAGTTGTACAAATCGCTGTCCAACCGAGCCGGTTGCGCCCAGCACGCCTACTTTTAATTTTTGCATACTGTCACCTCGTTCCAAGCGGGTGAGCAGGTGGGAAAGTGAGCAGGTGAGAAAAAGCACACCTGCCCACCCGCCCACCCGCCCAATCACGGTCGCCAAACAGGGGTTTGTTCATCTACATCAGGGGTGTTGGTCAGGTTGACCACACCACTGCCGTCTAAATGGGTGATAAAAATATCCCAGTTCCCCTCTCGATTGGAATAAAATATCAATCGCTCGCCATCGGGAGACCAAACCGGGCCGTGGTCATTGGCGTAAGACATATTGGTGATGTTGCGCGGATTGCCGCCGGCGGCAGCCATCACGTACACTTCCACATTGCCGTCCAGATTGGTTTCGTAGGCAATCAGGCTGCCGTCGGGCGACCAAATGGGGGCCAGGTCATTGACTTCGTTATGAGTCAAGCGTCGCTGATCCTTGCCATCAGCGCGCATAGTGTAAATCTCCCAATTACCGTCGCGCTTGGATGATAAGGCCAGCATTTCGCCATCGGGAGACCAGACCGGCGAAATATTACTGCTGTCGCCATCGGTAATTTGCTGTAAATTGCTGCCATCGGCATTGGCAACAAATATTTGCCAGGCGCCATCTCGATTGGAAGAGAAGGCAATATGGCTGCCATCGGGCGACCAGGCAGGGGTCCAGTCATCGTCGGGGTGGTTGGTGATGTTTTTGGGATTTTGGCCGCTTCTGTCCATCACGTAAATTTCGCGGTTGCCGTCGCGCTCGCTGACAAAGGCCAACTTGTTGCCGGAAGGAGACCAGACCGGCGAGGTTTCATCGCTTTCAGATTGAAACACGGGCTGAACGCCAGAGCCGTCAATATCCATCAGATAAAGCTGCCAGAATCCATCCGCCTGCCGCGCCATGTACGCAATGGAAGGCAAGGATTTAGCCACCACAATGGGCGGGGTGGGGGTGGAGGTTCCGGTAGGGGCGGGTGTAGGGGTGATAGTTGGCGTTATAAGTGGTTCTTCTTTGAAACTGATTACTTCCGCCACTGATTGGGCTTCGGCAGTAGAGGCAGGCGCTATAAAGATGCCTGATTTGTCGCCCAAAAAGACAATTCCAGCCAACAAAATAGCTATCACGGTAAAACCGGCTAAAGCCAATATCCAAAGAGGAAAACCGGCAGGGGATTTCTGCCCACCCTCTCCATCCTGCAATTCATCCGACGCCAGGAGCGGTTCCGCTTCGGCGCGCGCAGTGGGCTGCTGCCAACTGACTTCTTGCAGCACATCGGCTAGAATAAAGTTCTTTTGCAGCCAAAAGCGAAGCAGGTCTACGTAAAATTTATAACTCAACGCGCCCATCTTCACCAAAACGCCTTGATAGGCTAAAGATTCCAGAGCAGTCAAGATCACTTCCTCATCGGCTTTTTTGTCCTGACGAAGCGCCAGCGCGGCAACTTCCTGGCGGGTAAAGACGCCATGCCCCCCTCTGACCGTTGCGGTAGCCACCAGCGCTGCGCGCTCTACCAGACTGGCTTCGCGCCAAACCTGTCGAAAAGACGGCAGGTCTTTTGCCAAGACATCGTCCAGTGTTTCATCCAGATGACGTAAATTCACCCATCCTTCACGGGCGCAGCGGGCGAACAGGGCGTTATTGAAAATGCTCAGGTAATGGGGATGGTTTGAATTGATGTCCGCTATACGCTTGGGCACGCCGTAGTCAAAGCGAATGACCTTGTCCACGGGGCTGGTGATCATTTGCAAGGCGTCGTTGGGGCTAAGGGTGGTGATTTGTTGAACAGGCGCGCTGTCCAGCAAGGGATGTTGCAGGCGAGGCAGTGAGGTGTACTGCGCGGTCAAGATAAAATGCAGAAAAGGATGCCGGACAAGCAGCGTGCGGATGATGTCCAGAAACAAGGCCATATCTGATTCCGCGTGGGCCAACAGCGCATCGAAATCATCAATCAACAGCAGCAGTTCGGTGTCCGGGCTGCGCTGCTGAAATTGCGCCAGCAGATGATCCAGAGCCGATACCGCATCGGTGGCGGTGGGGATGGACCCCGGCGCAATAAGGTTCAAAGCATCTAGCTGCCCGGTTAGTTCCTGAATCAGGTAGGCCAACACAGCGTTACCGGAATAGTCTGATAATTCAGAAAAAGAGAGCGGGACAGACGCGCTGCTCAGGGTGAGCATTTGCGGCAAAAATCCAAGCAACGTCGTTTTACCAATCAACGGCAGACCGTAAAGGATGAGCAATCGTCGTTGAGCGATGATCTGTTGTTCTACCCAGGTGGCTATTTCTTCGCGGCCAAAAAAGGCATCTTTGGCGTCCGGGATTTTATACGGTTGGTAGGGATTGGTGATTTTGCGCAATAGTCGCTTTCCAGTAAGATTCCCTTCGGCAAGCTCAGGAGGGTCTCTGCCGAAGTGACAGGCTTGTACAGTGAGCAAAAAAATTGTACAGGTTCAGTCAAACCGTCCAAAACACAACAGCGAATGGATGGAAGGAATGGGCCAAGTTTTATTCGTTGATTTCGGCAATTCGATATTGTGTTCTTGCCATACCACCGGTTTCACTGAACTTTTACAAAAAACTACCACTGAGGCGCGGAGGGAAATATAAAAAATCTCTGTGACTCTGCGCCTCTGTGGTGATTTTCCCTTTTTCCCTACAGGGATGCTTCGCATGATAACAAGGCTGTGATTATACCATAGGGGTTTTGATGGGGGAAAATTACATCTTTTGCGCCACAATCAAATGCGCTACAGCGCCTTCAAAGGATGTTTGTTGCCATTGAGCGCGAAAACCGGCCTCGTTAAACCGGCTTAGTAGTTTGACGCGGACAAATTCGCGCTGGCCGGTGATGCGGTACAACCATTCGATGAAGGCGCTGGGCCAGGCCGGGCCTTTAAGCTGTCCCTGCATCACCACAATCAACTGTCCGCCTTCGGCCAGCGCGCGATGAATTTCGGCCAGGGTTTCGGCTTCAAAGAGGTAGTTGGAGGGGAAAGTTGCCAGCGCATTGCCGAAATAGCCAGTGGGAAAAGGGAGAGCCTGCGCTTTGGAACGGGCAATCGAAAGAGGGAGCTGTTGCCGCCGCAGACGATTAGCCGCAATACGCGCCATAAAAGGCGAAAGGTCTACGCCAGTTGGATGCAGACCGTTCAACGTCATTGTAGTGAACAGGCTGCCCGTCCCGTAAGCCAATTCCAGCGTGGGGCCGGGTTTCAGAAATTGAAGGCTCGTCTGTCGCCAGTTTGACCACTGTCCCAGCGAAACACTCCAGGCCACCCAATCATAGATGAAAGCCAAGTGATTGTATAGCAAAAAAAAACCGAATTGAATGAATTTTTTGAGCATTTATCGCTGCGCCTCTTAAATTGCAGATTGCTGTTTGAAGAAGATTTGAAGGAGTAACCGCCTCTCCCTTCAACCTTAAGCAGTGCAAGCGTTCACTAATCGCCCCCCGCGCGTCAAGCAAAAGAAAAGGATTCCTGAGACAATAATTGCAGAAGAAGGTAAGGAGGTCTATGAATGAAAACACAAAAATCATTAAAAATGGTTCTTGTCTTGATTGTACTGGCGCTGTTCATCGGAGCGTCGGGCGTTTTGGCGTTGGCCGACGGTCCGGACACCAACGAAACTGCCGGCCAACAAGCGGCAAGCGCGGCATCAAGCGACGCGAGACTCAGCGCAACCACCGTTCAAACGCCGACGCTCAAATGGCAAAGCGGCGGATGCTACAGCTCGTGGTGCGAAACCGGCTGGTATTCTTCTCCGGCTGTGGCCGATCTGGATGATGACGGTAAGCCGGAAGTGATCGCCTCGCCCTGCTCGCTGTTTGTCTTGAACGGTGAAAATGGTTCCGTGCAATGGAGCGCAGACCCTCCCGGCGGCCGTACCTGGCCCGGTGTTGTGGTCGCCGATATTGACGGCGGCGGCGACTTGGAGATTGCTTTAGCGCAGGGCGGCGGTTATGTCACCGTTTATGACCATCTGGGCAATCAAGTCTGGTCGCACCGGCCGGAAACCGGTGAACTGCGCGGCCTCTCCGCCTACGATTTGGACGATAATGGCACGCTGGAGTTGGCTGTGACGGCGACCGGTAACGAGCTAAATACCTATGTGTACGAACACAATGGCGTTTTGCGCTCTGATTGGCCGCAGTTGAATAATGACAGCGGCTATGGTTGGGGCGTTTACAATGACACCGCCGCCCTGGGCGATTTGGATGGGGATGGTATGGGAGAACTGATTATCCCCTCAGATGTGCATTATATCAACGCCTATGAAGCTGACGGCAGCCAAATTCCGGCCAATGCCATCTACGGCGGTGATGGCTGGGGCAAGGTGGGCATCTGGGAAAGCCTGACTATTGAACTGCGCGGCTGGGGTGAGTGTAACGGCGACCGCGCCGAAAGCTATCGCACCAATTTTGCCTACGGCTCGGCGGTCATTGCCGATGTGAACAGCGACGGTGTCGTGGAACTGGTTGTGACTGGCAATGTCTACGACTGTCATGCCGGTTATCCACCCAGCCGCTACATCGGCCTCTACATTTTCAACGCCGACCGCAGCCGTTTCAACGCCAGTGGCTATAATTGGGAAACGGTTCCGGTAGACACAGGCGCGCCGCTCAAAGAAGATTACAATGTGATTGAAACGGCCATGCCCAATCCGGTAGTCGCCGATCTGGATGGTGATGGGGAGCAGGAAGTTTTGTTTGCTTCTTACGATGGTCGTCTCCACGCCTTCTGGTTAGACAAGACTGAACACGGCAACTGGCCCCTGTCAGTATACAACGCCGCCGAAGGCGTTTATCGTTTTGCCACTGAACCCGTTGTTGCAGACCTGGATAATGACGGACACGCCGAAGTAATTTTTGGCACGTGGGTGCAAAAGGAAACGCACAAAACCGGCAATCTGATCATCGCCGATTATCTGGGGAATATTTTGCAATCGGTAGCGTTGCCCCCCGCCTACGGCAACCCGAACTGGAACGGCGCATTGGCCGCCCCAACTCTGGCCAATATTGACGACGATAGCGATCTGGAGGTAATCCTCAACACCGCCCATTCCGGCTTTGTGGCTTATGACCTGCCCGACACCGCCAACGCCCGGATTTTGTGGGGCACAGGGCGCGGCAGCTACCAACGCAGCGGATCAGTCTTGCAGGGGAACCTGAACGCCTCTGACATAAAAATCAGCAACCCCCTCCCCGCTCCCGGCGAAGTGGTCACCTACACCATCACCTTGCGCAACGCCGGGCCGGAACTACCCGGCGTCCGGCTGACCGATACTTTAACCAGCAACGTCAGTTATACAGGGAATTTGTGGGCTTCCGGCGGACAGTACGGCGAAGCGGGGGGCGTAATTACCTGGACGGGCGCAGTGTCCGCCGCCGCACCCGTTACAATTCGCTTTGGCGTTAGCGTCAGCCCGGCCATCACCCAACCCACCGCCATCGTCAACACGGCGCTCATTGACAATGGCTTGGGAAATACCTTACAGCGACCAGCCACCGCCATTGTCAACGCCTTAAGCGTCTATCTGCCGCTGGTTATGAAAGATTAAATCTTTACGCCCTTGCGTTGAATCTTTTTTGGCTCTGGTTGTCTGGGGCAGGAAATTAACGCGGGAAAAATCCTTGCAATGACGCACTATGGCTATATCACTACAAGCAGAACGAAGCAATCTCCACTATTGGCAGTGCGGAGATTGCCTCGCCGCCATTCGCCATTTGCTATTCGTCCAGCGCCTGTTTCAACACATCGGGCTGATTGGTCATAATGGAATCCACGCCCATTTTTATCAGGCGACGCATCACTTCGGGGTCGTCGCAGGTCCAGGTGTTGAGTAAATGGCCTCGATGATGTTCTTTGATTATCAAAGCGGGGGTTACGCTTTCCCAATCGGGGTGGTACATATCTTCACGGGCTAAAAAGCGCAGCCATTTGCGCCGAATGAAGAAGAAAGGGAGCTTTGGCCGCCACAGAAAACCGCGCTTGATCTTGGGATTCACCTGATAAGCGCGTTTCAGGGCAAAGGGGTTGAAGGATGAGAGGATGACGCGGTCCTGCATATTGAAATCTTCAATCAGCCGAATGACTTCCGCCACCAGACCGCGGTCGTCATAAGTCCAGACTTTTAATTCAATGTTGAAAAGTAGTACCGGCCCCAGCGCAGAAAAGACTTCTTCCAGCGTGGGAATGGGGGTTCCGGCAAATTCCGGCGAAAAGGAAGCGCCCGCGTCCAGTTCCCGCAATTCGGCCAGGGGTTTATCCGTCACCAGCCCGCTTCCGTTGGTGGTGTGCGACAATTCCACCTCGTGAATGACAACGATATGACCGTCTTTGCTGCGCTGGGCGTCCAGCTCCACGCCATCGGCGCCCATTTCTGCGGCCAATCGAAAGGCGGGCATCGTATTTTCCGGGGCGTAATGGCTGGCCCCGCGATGCCCCAGGTTCAGGGTGCGGTTGGCGTAAAACAAGTTTGTTTCGTGAGGGGCGTTTAGAGGCATAGTTAATGATAAATGATAAATGATAAATGATAAATGATAAATGATAAATGATAAATGATAAATGATAAATGGTAAATGGTAAATGGTAAATGGTAAATGGTAAATGGTAAATGGTAAATGGTAAATGATAAATGATAAATGATAAATGATAAATGATAAATGGTAAATGATAAATGATAAATGGTAAATGATAAATGGTGAACGGTAAGCAAAACCATTTATAATTTACCGTTTACCATTTACCGTTCTGCTACAAAACTCCAACCTGCTTGGCTGCGGACTCAAACACGTTCATTGCCCGGTCTATTTCTTCAATGGTATGCCCGGCGGTGACGTTGGCGCGTAAGCGCGCCAGATTTTTGGGGACAGCGGGAGAAACTACCGGCAGCACAAAGATGTCCTGTTCTTGAGAAAGTTTTGCCATCAACCAGGCGCGTTCGTCACTTCCGGCGATGATGGGAACAATGGGGGTTTGCGTGTTCAGGGTATCAAAGCCGCGCGCTTGCAAGCCATTAATGAAATGCTCAACGTTGCGCTGAAGCAGTTTAACGCGCTCCGGCTCTTCCATAATCACTTCAAAAGAAGCTTTGGCGGCGGCAGCGGAGGCTGGCGGCAGGGCGGCGGAAAAGATGAAGGCGCGGGCGGTGTGTTTCAAAAAGGTGATCATCTCGGCGCTGGCAGCAATATAACCGCCAACGCTGGGAATGGTCTTGCTCAAGGTTCCCATTTTCAGGTCAATCACATTTTTCATACCGTAGTATTCTTCAATGCCGCGTCCGGTTTCGCCAATAACGCCCACGGAGTGCGCTTCATCTATCATCAATGTAGCTTCATACTTGTTACACAGGTCTACTACACCGGGTAAATCCAGAATATCGCCATCCATACTGAAGACCGCGTCGGCTACAACCAATTTTGCCTTTTTATCGGGAACCGCCGCTAATGCTTTTTCCAGGCTGTCCATATCGTTATGCGCAGCCCGCACAAATTTAGCTCTGGACATCAAGCAACCGTCTACAATGCTGGCATGGTTGAGTTTATCAGAAATTACCACGTCGTTGCGCCCCACCAGCGCGGCAATGGTTGCCATATTGGTGGCAAATCCACTAGAGAAGACCATTGCATCCTCAGTACCTTTGAAATCCGCAATGGTTTTTTCAAGTTCGTTGTGCAGAGGGATTGTACCGGCCAAAATTCTGACGCCGTGCGTGCCGCTGCTAAATTGATCAATGGCCGCTCTGGCAGCCGCATCAATTTTTGGATGCCCCAACAAGTCCAAATAAGAATAGGAAGCAAATTGCAGCATATCCCGACCATTGATGGTGACGTGCATTCCCTTGATGGCTTGCGCCTCTTGCAAATACAGGTACAGGCCTTGCGCCTTAGTGTTTGAAACCAGTTCATTCCATTGAGCCATTCGCCAGGCGATGGGGCTATCGCTACTTATCATTTTAGCCAACCTCTTTTTGTGGGGTATTTTAATGACGGTTGCAAGGCAAACGATAGCGCGCGGACGGCTCGCGCGTTATCGTTTGCCTTGCAACCGCATCTTTTAAGCGTATTAGCAAATATTAGTACATTTCTGCTTAAACGCAAAAAGAGACCTTAGTTGGAGAAAGATACGGAGGCTAATAATTCCTTAACCGCCGCCAGCTCTGTCAGCGAGGGCTGGGCGCCCAGTTTGGTAGTTGCCAGCCCACCAACAGCAACGGCAAAGCGGGCGTACAGGTTCAGTAAACCCGTCAGTTTATGCTCCAAGCGGTTCCGAGATTCCGTGAACCGCGTCTTGGGCGCAGAACCATCGCCGGTTCACGGAACCGGCCAGAGCATAAACCGGTTCACTGAACTTGCACAAGAAGAGAATGGTGATGGAAACCATACTTCGGCTTCGTTCAACACAAATTCTACTTTTTCCGCTTGGTGAACAAATCCAAAACCACTGCCAGAATGAAGACTACCCCTTTGATGACCTGCTGGTAATACGATGAGATACCCATCAAATTCAGGCCATTGGACAGAATGCCAATGATAAATGCCCCGGCTACGGTGCCGCCAATCCCACCCACGCCGCCAAACAGACTGGTTCCACCCAGAACCGGCGCGGCAATGGCATCCAGTTCCCAACCGGTAGCGGCATTTGGCTGCGCCGACCACAGTCGAGCGGTCAGCAAGATACCTCCCAGAGCAGCGGTAAATCCGCTGATCATGTAGACAGCCATCATCACTTTTTGCGGCGAAATCCCGGCCAGACGAGTGGTTTCTTCATTGCCGCCGGTGGCGTAAACGTACAACCCAAAACGGGTATATCGCAAAACAATAGCCGCAATCACTGCAATCACAATCATTATGATGATTGGCGCTGGAATATTCAGGATTTTACCATTGCCCAAAAAAATAAAGGCTTCATCAATCCCTGCAATGGGGCGCCCTTCGGTATAAACCAGAGTCAAACCGCGAGCTACAGCCATCATTGCCAGCGTGGCTACAAAGGGGGGCATACCGCCGCGCACAATCAACAAGCCATTGACCGCGCCAATTAACACCCCTGCCATTAACGCCACGCTGATCCCGCCAAAAGTTCCCAGTCCGCTTTTTACCGCCAACCCGGCTGCCAGGGCGCCGCACAAGGCCATCACGCTACCCACCGATAGATCAATGCCGGCGGTCAGAATGGTAAAGGTCATGCCAATGGCTACAATGGTGATAATAGAGGTTTGCAAAGCGATATTGAGCAAGTTGTTTGGCGCGAGAAAATCTTCTGAGCCAAGCGCAAAAATCAGTCCAATCCCCAACAAGATGAACAAAACGCTAAAACGACTTAACAAAACCAGAGGGCCAGGCGCGTTAGTTTTCATTGGACTTTCCTCCCTGATTCAACCCGCCCGTGGCAGCCAGCATAATTTTATCTTGCGTCGCTTCATCGCGGCTGAATTCGGCTGTCACTCGACCCTCGCGCATCACCAGAATGCGGTCGCTGATATTCAACACTTCGGGCAATTCCGAAGAGATCATCAAGATGCCCATCCCTTTCGCGGCCAGATCGCTCATCAAACTGTGAATTTCGGCTTTAGCCCCAATGTCAATCCCCCGCGTCGGTTCATCCAAAATCAGCAGACGAGGATTAATGGTCAGCCAGCGGGCGATGACCACCTTTTGCTGATTGCCCCCTGATAAGTTGCGAATTCGTTGCCCTAGACCGGGGGTGCGCACCCCCAGTTTTTTAACGAGATTTTGCGCCAAGCGATTCGCCTTGCGAATGTTGATGAATCCCCAGGCGGTTACCTGATTCATTGCGCTGATATAAATGTTGTCCTTCACCGCCAGGTTCAGGAAAACACCCTGTAATTTACGATCTTCCGGCACCAGTCCCATGCCTAACTTGATGGCTCTACCTGGCGAACTGACTTTGACCGCTTTACCATTAACCTTGATCTCACCACCGGTGGCTTGCCTGATGCCAAAAACTGTTTCGGCCAGCGCGGTGCGCCCCGCGCCAACCAGCCCGGCAATGCCCAGAATTTCACCTTTGTAAAGGGCCAGATCAATCCCTTTCAACTCTTTTCCATCTTGCAGATTGGCAGTCTGTAAGATAACCCCCTGCCGGGTGCGATTGGCCTTGGGATAAAGCTCACCCAGTTCGCGCCCCACCATCATGTTGACCACCTGAGCTTCGGTGAGGGTGGCGGCTTCTTTGGTGCCGACAAAGGTCCCGTCCCGCAGGGTAGTGATGCGGTCGCTAATTTCAAACACCTCTTCCAATCGGTGCGAAATGAAGATGAGCGAAACTCCTTCAGCTTTCAGCGAACGCATCACCCGAAAAAGGACTTCGGTTTCGCGATCGGTCAGGGCCGAGGTCGGTTCATCCATCGCAATCAAATCAGCGTTCAGCGACAGGGCTTTTGCCACCTCAACCATTTGCTGTTGAGCGATACTCAAATGGCGGACTT
>DUEH01000022.1 GCA_011192195.1 Chloroflexota bacterium
AATTAACAATGAATAATGAATAATTAACAATGAATAATGAAAAAATTATTCATTGTTAATTGTTAATTGTTAATTGTTAATTGCTTTGCGTATTTGGGCGTGAAAAGCGCGGGTGCGCCGCCGGTGTGCCAAAAAAGGATGCGCTCATTTTTGCCGATTTTCTCTTTTTTCAGCAAGTCAATCAGCCCGGCGGCGGCGCGTCCGGTGTAGACCGGGTCCAGCAAAATACTCTCGGTGCGCGCAAAGAGTTGGATAGCTTCGATTTCTGCTTCGCCCATTACTGCGTAACCGCCGCCCAGATAGCCCGCGTTTACCGCGACATCTTTCCCCGAAACGTAACCCTCCAGCCCCAAAAATTTCGCCGTTTCATTAGCCAGTTTAGCCACAATATCTTCGCTCAACTCCACTTCCGGCTTATCCACGCTGATACCCAAAATCTGCGTAGACAATCCCAATAAGCGCGCGCCCAAAAGCATCCCCGATTGCGTTCCCCCGGAACTGGAAGCAAAAACAATGCGATCAAAAGGCGGCAGGGTTTGCGCCTGCATCTGCGCCGCCAATTCCTCCATCGCTGCGATGTAAGCGCTGGCTCCGATGGGGTTGCTGCCGCCGTAGGGAATCAAGTAGGGCTTGCGTCCGGCGGTCTGTTCACGCTTAAAGATCGCGGACAGCATATCGCCCATCGATTCATCCCCGGCCCAGACAATGTTTGCGCCCAGAAGCTTGTTTAACACGATATTGCCGCTGACCTCGGTTGGATGGCCGGCCAACACCAACACGCAGTTAAAGCCCAACTTGGCTGCTGCCCCCGCGGTTTGTCGGCAGTGATTGGACTGCGGCGCTCCGGCGGTAATGAGCGTTTTTGCGCCCTGAGTACGCGCATCCGCGCACAAGTATTCCAACTTGCGGGTTTTGTTACCGCCACCCGCCAGTCCGGTTTGCTCGTCTCGTTTTATCCACAGTTCCGCCCCACCCAGCGCCGCCGAAAGTCGCGGCATTGCTTCCAAGGGGGTGGGTAGATGCGCCAACGAAATACGGGGAAGGTGAGATGTGAGCATAAGTTTTTTCCTTTTTAATCAATTAGTCGGGTGTCGGGGGCCATTTACAATGGTAAATGGTAAATGGTAAATGGTGAATGGTGAATGGTAAATTATAACTCGTCATTCGTCATTCGTAACTTGTTTGCGTTCTCTCAACGCCAAAGCCGCAACGCCCGCCGTCAGTAGCAGCGTACCTACGCAACCCACCAGCAGCATCGCCGGGATGCCGGAGAAGAGGCTGAAGGCCAGCGTCACCACGCTTAACACGGCAAAGAGAATGGGGATGATGATGAAGCTTTTCAGACGCGCAACGACGCCGTAAGCCAATACAATTACCGCCTGCAAGAAAAGCGCCAAAAAGTAGATAAATTGCTCGTTGAGCAGGGTTTGAATGTAGGTGGTGCTGAACAAAATCAATTGCGCCACGATGCCGGTGAGCAGCGCCGCTACAGGCTGCTCCGCTTTGCGCAACAGGTAGTGCATCAAAAAGCCCAACATCGCCGCGCCAATGGAATAGAATTGAGGTTGGTCAATATTCAAGGTGATCAGCGCCATAAAATAGGCCAGCAGATAGAGGCCGTTGGTGGGAAATCCCAGCCACACATTTTTGCGACGCAAGGCTTCCGCTGTCCAGCATCCGGCAATCAGCGCGGGGGCAATTACGCTGCTCACGCCGCCTTGCAAGGGAGCGGTCAAGGCCCACAATGTACCGTAAAGCAGCCCACTCCACCGAAACACGGTTGTCCAGTTTGCCAGTTTTGGCGTAATAAAACTCAGCCCCCATCCGGCGACAACGTAAACTACCGCCAAAAACGTCGTAGGCAGCAAGTAGTTGGACAAATCCAGGGCAAGCGCGGCAAAGACCACGCTCAACATTAAACTGCCGGTTGCCAGATAGGCAATCCACGGACGGCGCGACAAGGCCGCGTAGCCCAGGCCGTAGCTCGCCCAGATCACAAAGAAGAGACTGGCTTGCCAGACGTAATGATCTTCAAAAATGGGATCGCCCATCGCCCAGATAACGGCAAAAAGCAGCGTCAGTACGCCCAACACCAATAAGGGCAGTCGCCACTGTTTGCTTATCCGGCGAAGACGCAAGCCCAGTTCAACGCTGAGCAGGAAGATCGCCGGAAGAAACCAGACCCACATTTGAGGGATATTCAGGGCATCTACCCAATCCGTCAGGAGCAGCATTGTGTAAGCGCCCAGCGCCGAAAGAAGCGTCACCGTCCAAACAGGCCATCGCGCTTTGAGCCAGCTAAAGAGGGCGTAGACAATTGCCGCCCAGCCAAAGATTAGCGAAGCCAGACCGGGGCGCTGGTCTGCCTGCAAAAGAGCCGCGCCCCACAGGGCCGGCAGCGAGACGCTCAACAGGGGCCAGGAAAAATTGCGCCAATAGTTTTTTGCTTTGAAATTGAAGGCCACTTCGCCGGCAATAGCCAGCAGCGTCCCCCAGGCCAGCAACAGCAGTGAGCGAAGCATATCGGAAGGGGAAAAGGTCTGTAAAAGAAAGAGAGGAACCGGCCACAAGACAAAGGCCGCCGCCCAGGGAAAGGCGAAAAAGCGCTGTACGGCGTGACTGCTTGCGTAAAATGCTGCGCCCAGCAAAAAAAGCAAGCCCGGAGCAACCCATTGCGCAGCAGGCGTGTGGTGTTGCATCGATGTACCCAACCAGATGAGCAGCCCCGCGCTCAACCACGCAATTTCTTGTACCTGCGCCATAATGAAAAAGGGGCGAAACAATTTGTCTCCCTGCCAGTTTCGCAGAATACGCGCAGCTTGCAAGGCCGCCAGCGTGGGCAGGGCGGCAAAAACAAGATCAAATCCGGTGAAGGGAAGCAAGCGCCCAAAATAAAATCCGGCGGCGTTGGCGGCAAAAAGCGCCAAAATACTAAAAAAGCGCGAGCGGAAGAGCCAAAGCGCGGCTGCCCAAAGCGCGGTCATCCCCAAAGCGGCAAACATCCAGTACGCATCGCTGAAGTTTCCTTTCAGCGATAGTAAATCGGCCAGCACAGCCGCATCCAGAGGAACGAGCAGTGTTCCCAACACGGCAAAGGCAAAACTGGCCTGCGGCAAGCGACGTTTCAAGCCCAGCGACACGCCCAGGACCAGCGTTGTCATCACCAGCAAGATGGGTAAACGCAGGCTCTCTACCGCCGCTGCAAAAATGAAGGCGGCGGAAAGAACAAAAAACGCGCCCATATACAAGGCGATTTTGACGGCGGTTTCGCCCAGTAAAATTTCGCTGAGGGAGGCAGGTTTTTCGGCGGCTTTGGCAGGTTGTTTGCTAGCCTGACGACGCAGCAACCGAGGGTTGGGGTAACGGGCTTGCAAGACAGCGGTTTGCGCGTCGCTCAACAGGCTATCGCGCTGCCATTGGGAAATATGACCTAAAAGCAGCTCTCGCTGAGAGCTAGAAAGGGGGTGTTTTTTGCGACGCTTTATCTGAAAGCCGGGCGCGGCAAGGGTCTGCAAGGCCGCAGCGCGAAGCGCTTCGTCGTCAGCGTCTAAAGCCAAGCGTTCTACAGCGTTCGTCGTTGCTTCGTCCGGCGATTCTTCTTCGGCCAATGATTGCAGAAGGTCAAACGCTGTTTCCGCGTTGTTCAGCCCCTCCAGAGAGGGTGTTTCCGGCCCGGCAGTCGCTTCAGTAGTATCCATCATTTCTTCTTTCGCCAAAGTCCAGGCAGGTTTAAGATTATTATGACATCTTCTATAACACATTCACCCGTAAAATCGTTACGCATTCAATGGCATTAAGTAAAGGGATGCTAACTTAATAGACATTGGTTACGCATGATGCCACGCAGGGTTTACCAACGGGCAAGCTGTCAGCGCTATCTTTGACACCGCATAGTAAAGTGTGTAAAATCAAGTTAAGAATATTTAGGCTTCACTAAATTTTTATAACTACCCCCCTCATTCCCCCCCCCGTCAACGGGGGGAGGTTTGGAGGGGGTGAGTAGTTATAATTTTTCAAAGAGGAAAAAATGCGCACTCAGGCGGTTGAAGATTATCTGAAAACTATCTATGAACTGCAAGCTGAAAGCGGCAAAGTGTCCACTTCTATGCTGGCCGAACGCTTGCAGGTTGCGCCGGCTTCGGTGACGGGGATGGTTAAGAAATTGGATGAGATGCGTCTGGTGCGCTACAAACCCTATCAGGGCGTTACGCTGACCGGGAACGGCGAAAAAATTGCGCTGGAAGTGGTTAGGCATCACCGGCTGGTTGAATTGTATCTGGCCGAAGCGCTGGGCGTTCCCTGGGATCAGGTTCACGCCGAAGCGGAAAAATGGGAACACGTTCTTTCTGAAGACCTGGAAGATCGTATAGACGCCGCTCTGGGTTACCCCACTGCCGACCCGCACGGCGCGCCCATCCCCTCCCGGCAGGGAAAAATTGCCACCAGCCCCCGCACTGCCTTGACCAGGCTGAAGGCTAAACAATCGCTGGTTATTGTTGAAGTCAGCGACCACAATCCGGCCTTGCTGCGCTATCTGGGCAGTCTAGACCTTTACCCCAACACCCCCATCGAATTGCTGGATGTTGCCCCCTTTGACGGCCCGCTGACCATCCGCGTCGGCGACGTGGAACACGTTTTGGGCAAAGAAGCAGCCAGTCACATTCTGGTAACAGACCGTACAGAAAAAAATATCGAAACTTTGTTGAGTAAGCAGAGTTAAAAAGAACTTACAGTGCGGGAAGACGAACAATGCCTTCTATCTCACTGAGTACCTCCGCCAAAGAGGGAGCATTGGCAGCGATAACCGACCCATCGCTGCCAATGTGTTTATGATGAGGATAGGTGGATAGATTTAACTTTTTGTGATGCCCGGTGTTGTCGTACCGAAAAATAAGAGAATTTGCGGCGTCCATATAGTGATACACGTACATTAGACGGTCAATTTCTGTTTCCACGTCCACAAATTCCCGCAGATGCAAAACAGAATCATCTACAAAGTAGAAGATGCCACGAATGAAGCCTTCGTGTGTACCTCGTTTATCGTATGTAACATTTGAAGAATGCAATATGGAACAATTGTCAATCAAGCGGCGAAATTGTTGAAAGTAGGCTTCAATTTGCAAACTTAATTCCCCGTAAAATATCCGCTTTCTCACGCATTCGCTTTAATAAACGGTACTCTCCCACCCATTCGGCAAAATCTAATGTTTCGTCCAACTCATCATTTTCAAAACGAGCCAGGAAGGTATCTGTGGGAAGGTGATATTTCTCTTCAAAAGCCTGTATTCGCTGTTCTGTTCGTCGCAGGCTTAGATCCAACAGACGCGCCTCGTTTGCTAATGCCGATTTGATTAAAGGTTTCAATGAACGACGATGCGCAGAAACAAGGGTTAGTTCAGTCATTTCCTTGGCTCCTTTCACTTAGATTATATTGCCTCCATAAGGGCAAGTCAAGCGTAATTAGATTGGCCTACTCTGGCGTTACGCCGATATTGTAGAGCAAAAAGGCTTCGATGAAGTCATCCAGTTTGCCGTCCAGCACCGCTTCGGCGTTGCCAACTTCGTGCTTGGTACGATGGTCTTTTACCATTTTGTAGGGATGCAACACGTAAGAGCGAATTTGATTTCCCCATCCGGCTTCCACGTGCTGACCTTTGAGTCGAGCTTGTTCTTCTTCCTGACGTTTTTGTTCCTCATCGTACAGTCTGCCGCGCAAGATACGCAGGGCGGTTTCCTTGTTTTGCACTTGCGAACGCTGGTTCTGGCAGGTAACAACAATGCCCGATGGCAGGTGTTTTATGCGCACCGCTGTTGAGTTTTTTTGTACGTGCTGCCCGCCCGCGCCAGAGGAACGGTACACGTCAATTTCCAGGTCGTCGGCGTTTATTTCAATTTCGATGTCTTCTTTAATGTCGGGGACCACTTCAACCAGGGCGAAGGTGGTATGCCGCCGGTTAGAGGCGTCAAAGGGAGAGATGCGCACCATTCGATGTACGCCGCGCTCTGATTTGAGGTAGCCGTAAGCGTATTCGCCTTTCACCAGCGCGGTCACGCTTTTCAAGCCCGCGCCTTCGCCGGTCAACTGATCCAGAATGGTAGTTTTGAACTTTCGCCCTTCAGCCCAGCGAAGGTACATTCGCAGCAGCATCTCCACCCAATCCTGCGATTCGGTGCCTCCCGCCCCCGCCGAGATGGAGATAACGGCGTCGTCTTTGTCATGCAAGTCGGAGAGAGCGGCGGCAAATTCCATATCGGCCAGACGTTGCTTCAGCGCTGCTACTTCCGCCGCGTACTCTTCCTCTTCCGCTGCGGTGGCGTCATCCATTAGCTCATTCATCGAAAGCTCAATCAACTCGCGGGTGTCTTCTATGTCTTGCAACAAGTCACCCCATTGCTTGACTATCGCTTGCACTGCGGCCAAATCCTGCATTTTCCGACGCGCAACTTGCCCATCGTTCCAAAAATCAGACTTAACGCTCTCTTTTTCCAGCTTTGTTATCTGTTTGCGTTTGTCTGCAAAGTCAAAGACGCTCCATTGTTAAAGCGATGCGTTTTTGCATATCGTTAAGTTTACTGAGCAGGTCATGCATAAGCAGCCTCCTTGAAAACAGTGAAGAATGAACAATGAATAGTGAATAATTTGACTAAGGGGAGAGTGAATTTACGGGTACAAGCCGCATTTTTCATTATTCATTCTTCACTGTTCACTGTTCATTGTTTTTTCACTAAACAGTCCTTCGATGAATTCATCGGCATCAAAGGGTTGAATATCGTCCAGCGTTTCGCCGGTGCCAATGAAGCGAACCGGTACGCCCAATTCTTTGTGGATGGCAAAGACTACGCCGCCTTTGGCTGTGCCGTCTAACTTGGTCAAGACAACGCCCGTAATTTTTGCCGCGTCCAGAAAATGCCGCGCCTGACTGAGGGCATTTTGACCGGTGGTGGCGTCCAGCACCAGCAGCGATTCGTGCGGCGCCTGATGAACCTGTTTTCCGGTCACGCTGTAGAGTTTTTCCAACTCTTTCATCAAGTTGAATTTGGTGTGCAGCCGACCGGCGGTATCAATAAGCGCCAGGTCTGCCTTGCGCGCCAACCCGCTTTTCAAGGCATCGTAGATCACTGCGCCGGGGTCTGCGCCGGGTTTGTGGGCAATAACGGTAGCGCCGCTGCGCTCTCCCCAGATTTCCAATTGCTCGATGGCGGCAGCGCGAAAAGTGTCGGCGGCGGCCAGAATTACTTTTTTGCCCTGCGCCACGTAGTAATGCGCCAATTTGGCCGCGCTGGTGGTCTTGCCGGAGCCGTTTACGCCCACAATCATCACCACCGTCAGCAGACGCTTTTTATCCAGTTGCAACGGCGTGTTGCTGATAATCAATTCGCGCATCTCTTCTTTAAGAATTTGACGCGCGTCATCAGTACGTTTTACCCTTTCCTGCTGCGCGCGATTACGCACGCGCTCAACCAGATCAAGGGTGGTTTCCACGCCCACATCCGCCTGGATCAAAATGGCTTCCAGGTCCTCCCAAAATTCCTCGTCAATTTCATTGGCGGCAAAAAGACCGGATAGCTGCCCCATAAAGGAACCTCTGGTTTTACTCAGGCTATCCTTCACATCTTTTGATTTCTTCAGTTTAAATGCTTTGAACACAGAACACCTCGGCCAGAATGTAAAATTAAAAATGTAAAGTGCAAAATTATACCCTACCCATCACGCACTCTCGAATTATACTCAGAACGGACGAACGGGCGAATGAGCGAATTTGCGAATGGGCTATTCTGACCATTCGCAGATTCGCCTGTTCGCTCATTCGCAAATTCACCCCTTCGCTGGTATAATTTGGCGCTACTATGACAAAATTAACGCACTTAGACAACAAAGGCCGCGCCCGAATGGTGGACGTGGGAAACAAGGCAGAAACGCGCCGCGAAGCGATTGCGCGGGGCAAGATTACGATGCTGCCGGAAACGCTGGCGCTCATTCAGGAAGGCGGATTTTCCAAAGGGGATGTGCTGGCAGTGGCGCAGGTGGCCGGGATTATGGCGGCCAAAAAAACGCATCAACTCATTCCGATGTGTCATCCGCTGTTGCTAACTAAAGTTGGTCTGACCTTTAATCCGCAGCCCGCCGACGAAAACGGCCCGGCTTGCGTCAATATCGAAGCGATTGCGCGCGTAAACGGTCAAACCGGCGTAGAAATGGAAGCCCTGACCGCCGTCAGCGTGGCCGCATTGACCATTTACGATATGTGCAAAGCGGTAGACAAAGCAATGCGCGTTGAGTCTGTGCGCCTGGTCAAAAAGACCGGCGGCAAAAGCGGCGATGTAATCCTGGAAGGAGATTGATTTACGATTTTAGATTTACGATTTACGATTGAACTTGCAGGAAAAAACCAATCGTAAATCCAAAATCGTAAATCCAAAATCATATATGAACATCACTGTAAAACTTTTTGCCCGTTTCAAAGAAGCGGCTGGAACCGGAAAACTCACCCTCACCCTGCCTAATGAAGCCACTCTGGGCGATCTGCTGGCGGCGCTGCCGGAAAAAACCGGCAATCTTGGCCTTAGCGCCAGACAAACCATCCTCTCTGTCAACCAGGAATTTGCCACTCCCGACACCGTTTTGAGCGACGGCGATGAAGTCGCTATTTTTCCGCCGGTCAGCGGCGGCAGCGATAGCGAGAAATTCGCCCTGAGCGCTCAGGAAATCAGCGCGGATGCGGTCAGTAAACTGGTTACGCATCCACACACCGGCGCAGTCGTGAACTTTGTGGGCGTGGTGCGAAATGTATCGGATGGGAAAGCGGTTGTCAGTCTGGAATACGAAGCTTACCGCGAGATGGCGCTTGCCAAAATGAAGCAAGTTGCTAACGAAGCTCGCCAGCGGTGGCCCGAAATTGTAGACATTGCCATTGTGCAGCGCATTGGACATCTGGAAACAGGCGACATCGCCGTGGTGATTGCCGTTTCCAGCGGACACCGGCATCAAGGTTGTTTTGAAGCCTGCCAGTACAGCATCAACCGTCTGAAAGAAATTGTCCCCGTGTGGAAAAAAGAAATCGGCCCGGACGGGGAAGAATGGATTGAAGGCGATCATAATCCATCAATTAGAGATTAGAGATTAGAGATTGGAGATTGGCGTATCAGATTGCCAATCTTCAATCTCCAGCCTCCAATCTCCCATAATGGGAGTGCAAAAATGGACATCGAAGCCGCCGAAGCTCAACTGGGCTTGACTTTCAAGGACAAAACCCTGTTGCAGCGCGCGTTGACGCATCGCTCTTATTTGAACGAAAACCCCAATCACCCTCTGCGAGACAATGAACGCCTGGAATTTTTGGGCGACGCCGTACTGGATTTCATCACCGGCGAATTTCTCTTCCACCGGTTTCCGGAAATGGAAGAAGGCGAATTAACCAGCCTGCGTTCTGCGCTGGTGCGCACCGAAACTCTGGCAAAATACGCCCAACACATCAATCTGGGCAATTGTATTGCGATGGGCAAAGGCGAAGCGGTAAGCGGCGGACGCGCCCGGCAAGCCATTCTTTGCGGCGCATTTGAAGCCCTTATCGGCGCGTTGTATCTGGATCAAGGCATCGACGTCGTTACCCAATTTGTTATGCCGCTGCACAAGCCGGAAATTCAAGAAATTCTGGATACCCAACGTCACCGAGACCCCAAAAGCCTGCTGCAAGAATTGGCGCAGGGTCATTATAAAATCACCCCCACTTACAAAAATATTTCCGCAAAAGGCCCCGATCACGCCAAATCCTTCACCATCGGCGCTTATCTGGACGCAGAGCGCTACGGCGAAGGCAGCGGCCCCAACAAACAGTTAGCTGCCCAAGCCGCCGCCCAAGCCGCGCTGGAACGTCTGCAAAGGGAGATGAAGAACCGGGGTAAGCGTTCAGCCTCAACAGGTTCGTAGTGAGCCTCGCAGCGACAGCGAAGTGGCGTTTCACGGCGGCGCGTACCCAGGGTTGTTCAATTCTATGTCATTCTTGGGCCGTAGAGCCTGCCCTGAGCAAAGCCGAATGGGCCGAAGAATCCATACCAAGTTGCTCTGGAAATAGTCGTTTCAGGGCAAAAACTTCTTCGTTTAGCCAAATGGGTATGGGTTCTTCACTCGTTCCTCGTTCAGAATGACATATAAAATACTGGAAAACTTTTGCCTGGGTACTTACCTGGCTTAACCGGATTGCCCCCCCCAAAAAATAACCAATGACAAATGACCAATGACAAATAACAAAAAAGCAAGCGGCGGAGTCTCAAACTATAGTTTGAGACTCCGCCGCTTGCTTTTTTGCGTCACTAATAATATTTTTTTACGTTTCGCTTTCCGGGATTGACGGCGTGGGCTGTTCTTCCTGCATTTTACGCAGGCCGTTACGCACGGTAGTGAGGAGTTTTAGCAGGTGTTCTTCCAAATCGCTCAAATTATCGGCGACGTAGTTGTTGGATTCAAGGCGCAGTTGTTGCGCTTCCTCTTTTGCCTGGGCAATAATTTCTCTGGACTCAACTTTGGCAACATCCATCAACTCGTGATCGTCTACGGCCGACAAGATTTTCTCTTTAGCCATTTCGTTGAGTTTGTTGGCTTCTTCCTGAGCGCGGGCTAAAATGCGTTCTCGCTCCGCTTCTATTCGGCGGGCTTCTTTGACCTCTTGAGGCACAGAAATACGCATTTGATCCAAAATATCAAAGAGATCATCTTCATTGATCAGGATATTAGAAGTAAAGGGAATGCGAAAACTCTTGCTGGTAACGGCTTCTAGTTCATCTACTAATTGCAGGATGTCCATAACATCTCCCTGAAAAACAGTGAATAGTGGCGAATGTGCGAATGTGCGAATGTGCGAATTGGCGAATGGCGAATGGCGAATGGCCGCGAAGCGTGACAAATGACCAGTGACAAATGACCAGTGACCAATGACTATTTTGCTTGATAGCGTTGTTTTAAGGCTTTAACAACGTGTGGCGGGGTGAGATGGTCTACTGCGCCGCCATTTAGCGCGATTTCTTTGACAATGCTGGAACTGATGAAGGAAAATCGCTGGTTGGTCATCAGGCAAATAGTTTCAACTTCCGGGGCAAAACTGTGGTTTGCCAGGGCCAATTGCATTTCATAATCAAAATCAGAAACTGCCCGCAATCCGCGAACAATAACGCGGGCGCCAATAGAGTTAGCAAAGTGAGCGGTTAGTCCGCCGTACTGCACTACAGATATATTTTCAATGTGAGCAACAGCCTGCCGCGCCATTTCAAAACGTTCTTGCGGCGAGAATAGCAGGTTTTTTAAGGGTTTTTCAAAAACGGCCACAACCACTTCAGTAAATAATTGCGCGGCGCGTTCGGCAATGTCTATGTGTCCAAAAGTGATGGGGTCAAAGCTGGCAGGATAAAGGGCTATGCTCATAAGATTTGTCCTGATTACGGAACGGAAGCCGCTTAAAAGCAATTGTAAATGGTGAACGGTAAATGGCGAATGGTAAACGGCGGGACAAGGCGACGGTTTACCCTTTATAATTCACCGTTTACCATTTACAATTGCTTTCCTGTTTTTAGCTTGGGTCGGTGATTTTTGTCCAAAAAGCGTTTACTCTATTAGACAAAAGTTTGTGTTTTGGATTGTTCAGGTTCGGGTCTTGCTTAAAAACAGCTTGCGCTTCTGTTCGGGCCAGTTCCAGTAGTTTTGTGTCGGATAGTTTGACCAGTTTCAGGCTGGGTAAGCCGCTTTGCCGGGTTCCAAAAAACTCGCCGGGGCCGCGAAGCTTCAAGTCCTGTTCGGCCAGTTCAAAGCCATTGTTGGTTTTTTCCATCACTTCCAGACGCGCCTGGGCTTCCGGGCTGGCGCTGTCTGCCAGCAACAGGCAGTAACTTTGATGCTCACCGCGGCCCACTCGGCCTCGAAATTGGTGCAATTGCGCCAGTCCAAAGCGATTGGCCCCTTCGATGAGGATGGTTGAAGCGTTGGGAATATCAATGCCCACTTCCACCACCGACGTTGAAACCAGGATTTGCGTTTTGCTCTGGCGAAAATCATTCATCACGGCGTCTTTTTCTTTGCCGCTCATTCTACCGTGCAACAAGCCCAGTTTTAGCTTGGGGAAGACTTCGCTTTGCAGGCGTTTATGTTCTTCTACGGCTGACTTGGCTTCAATTTTATCAGATTCCTCTACTAATGGGCAAATAATGAAGGCTTGTCGGTCTTTTTGGATTTGCGCATTCAAAAAAGCGTAAGCGCGTTCTCGTTCCAGAGGAGAAAGCCAGCGCGTTTTTATCTCTTGTCGTCCGGCGGGCATTTCGTCAATAATGGACAGGTCCAGATCGCCGTAGAGGGTGAGCGCCAACGTGCGGGGAATGGGGGTGGCGCTCATCACCAGCATATGCGGGTTGCCCCCCTTTTGCCGAAGCGCGCCGCGTTGTTCCACGCCAAAACGATGCTGCTCGTCAATCACTGCCAGCCGCAGGGATTTCAGTTCTACGTCTTTTTGGATGATGGCGTGGGTTCCTGCCAGCAGCTGAACTGCGCCGTCGGCCAGACCTTCCAGAATGGGCTGGCGATCTTTGGCTTTGGCGCTGCCGGTGAGCAATTGAAGGTTGATTTGCCGATCAAAGCCGCTTAGTTGCAGCAAGGATTGCATACTTGCAAAGTGCTGTTCGGCCAGTATTTCGGTGGGGGCCAGGATGGCGGCTTGTCCCCCGTCGGCAATGGTAGCCAGCATCGCTGCCAGCGCGACGACGGTTTTACCGGAGCCAACATCGCCTTGCAGCATACGGCTCATTGGCGTGGGCTGGGCAATGTCGCCTAGAATTTCATTCAGGGTTTTCTGTTGCGCGTTGGTCAGGGTAAAGGGGAGCGCGTTGATGAATTTATCTACCGCTTCCCGATTGATTTTGACGGGCTGCCCCTGTTGTTTGCGCCAGATTTGGCGTTGTTTCAAAACGCCCAACTGAATCAGCAGGAGTTCGTCGAAGGCCAATCGACGCCGCGCTTTTTCCAGCGCTTCCCAGCTATCCGGAAAGTGTATCTGGCGGGTGGCTTCGTCAAGCGAAGGGAAGTTCAGGCGCTTTCTGGTTTCGGTGGGCAGATGGTCAGGCAGGCGCTGCGTCCAATAGTCAACCGTCTTTTTTTGCAGGTTACGCATCCAGCGGGCGGTAATGCCGCTGGTCAGCGGGTAGACGGGAACCAGTCGGGCGGTATGAATTTGGGTTTTGTCTAAAAATTCCCAATCCGGCGATTGAAAGATCAGCCGCCCCAAATATTGCTGCACCCGCCCGCTGAGGACAATTTGCTTGCCCGGCGTTAATTTGCTTTCCAGCCAGGGTTGGTTGAAAAAGGTGACTTCTATGGTTCCGGTTCCGTCTGAGAGGGTGCTGCTAACAATGCTGCGATTGTTTTTGGTTTTTCGCGTAGTGGTCTGCCAAATCTGGGCAATGATGGTGACATCTTCACCGTACTCCAGCTGGTGGATGGTTTTGAGTGAGCGATAGTCATCGTAGCGGTGTGGGTAAAGAGTCAGTAAATCGCCAATGCTGCGAACGCCCAGTTTTTCCAGCTTTTTGGCATTGGCATCTTTAATGCCGGGCAGCCGGGTGACTGAAGCGTCCAGCCCTTCCAACGCGGCGACGCTTCGTTTAATGGGTGTGGCGGTTTTTGGCGCGTCTGCTTTAGGGGCGGGTGTTGCTGCGATTGGCTTGGGGGGCGCGGTGGGTTTAGGTGCAGCGCTTGGCTTGGGCGGCGCAGGTGATTCAACCGCAATTTGTTCCTCTTGACCTGTCAGGGAATTGAGAGTGTTGAAAATATCTTCTATACTCTCGCGTCTTTCGGCTTCGGCAGCGTAGGAGGGATATTTTTTCAACGTTGCGGTTATTTTTTCTATTGCCAGTCGTTCATCTTTACTGGATGCCTCTTTCAGGGACATTACCAGCCAGTTATTAGCGTAACGTTCCAGTCCACCGATGACCGCTTTGTTTTTGTAGCCAAGTTTCTGTTCTTGCTTAAGGATTTTTTGTAGGGTTTGGAAGGCTGTTTTCATTTAGAAAAAACTTTCTCCTTCATATACAATTACGCCCATAGCCTCTGGCCCAACGTAAGAGGCCAGCAGGGGGTTGTATTGAAGAATAGGGAAGGATTTATCAGGGAATAGCTGCTCCAGGCGTTCCAGCAACAGGGCGGTTTCGGGTGTAATTTTAAGGGAACGTTGGAAGATGGCTGTTTGCTCTATTGTATCAAATTCCGAGACAAACTCCAGCAATTTGTCAATAGCTCTCTCTTTTGTTTTTACTTTCTCCATTGGGGTCACTGCGCCGTCTTCCATAAAAAGCATGGGCTTAATGCCCATCATTGCGCCCAATATGGCTTGCGCTTTGCCAACGGTGTTGCTTTGCTCCAGATATTCCATTGTTTCTACATACAGGACGGTATAGATGCGAGGGATCAGGCCGCGTATCAAACGAATGATCTCGTCCATAGAGGCCCCTTCATTGGCTGCTTTGGCTGCTGCTCTCACCAGAATGCCCTGTCCCAGCAGGATTGAGTTGGTATCGAGCGTTTCGATGGTGCAACGCCCTAACAGCGCTTCGGCGCCTGCTTTAGACTGTTTAAGGGTGTCGCTTAGTCTTCTGGAAACGTGCAGCGCCAAAATTTGGTCCGTTTTTTTATGTAATTGAGTATAAGCTTTTTGAAATTCTTGTAAGCTTGGCGCTGAAACGGTCAGTGGTTCCATATTTTCTTCTTGATACTTAAGATAGCGTTCGTTTACCTCCGGCCCCCCGTCGGCAAAAGTTTCGTTACCAATAGTCACGCTAAGCGGGACAACGTGAATATCAAGCGACTGGGCTTCCTGGGCATCAATATAGGAGCAACTATCGGTGAGAATTGCGACCTTGTTCATAGAGTTCAAACTCTCCTATTCCAGCGAAATGATGTAGTGATTGTGCGCTTGGCCGCCGTAAATGACTTCAACCTTCAGGTGAGCGCAGGCGGCAGTCATTAAGTCAGCAAGCGCATTGGCCGTTGCTGTAGAGGCGTCCTGTCCGTAGTAAATGCTAATAAGTTCAATGTTGCCAATATCCTGTTGCGCCAGAATGTCCAGAACTACCTGATTGATATTCGATCCGGCTGCCGTCAGGGTATTGTTCAATAGACCAATGACATCGCCGCGATTGACTTGCAGGCCGTTGAGCCTGACGCTGCGGGCAGCCTGTGTGATTTCGATGGTCTGAACGCGCTTTAAAGCGTTCAACATTCGCGCGGCGTTGAGATCGAAGTCTGCTTCAGTGTTGAAAGCCAGCGCTGCGCTAATGCCTTGAGGGATGCTTTCCGAAGGAAGTACCTGCACCGTTTTCTCTGCCAGAGAACCGGCCTGCTGCGCCGCCGGTATAATGTTCTTGTTGTTTGGCAGTAGTATAATCTTGCTTGCGTTGACCTGCTGAATGGCCTGCAAAAAATCTTGCGCGCCGGGGTTCATTGCCTGCCCCCCGCTAATGGCAACTGCCACTCCCAGGCTCTTGAAAATTTCTGCCAACTCAGGGCTGGGAACGGCGCACACAAGGGCAATATCGTCTACTGCGCTGACGTTGGCGCTTTGAGCGCGGGTAAACTGCCGCGATTGCTCATCCAGATTTTCAACCACAATGTCCAGCAACTCACCCTGCGTGACGCCATAGCTCAGAGGCTGGCCCGGGTCAAGCGTGTGCAGGTGTATTCTTAGCAATTGCGCGTTCCCCACCACCAGCGGGTACTCGCCCATCCCGGCAA
>DUEH01000220.1 GCA_011192195.1 Chloroflexota bacterium
CCACGCCAATCAAGCCGCCCATCAAACAGAGTACCAGGGCTTCGACCAAAAATTGCAGCAAAATGTCCTTGTCGTGCGCGCCGATGGCTTTACGCAAGCCAATTTCGCGGGTTCGTTCGGTGACGGAGACCAGCATAATGTTCATAATGCCAATGCCCCCAACCAGCAGGCTGACCGCGCCAATAGAGCCTAAGAAAACGGTGAGGATGTCGGTGATGGCGGAAAGGGAGTCCAGTAAACTGGCCTGGTTGAAAACGCTGAAATCGTTGTCATCGTCCGGTTGCAGGGTGTGGTTCAGGCGTAGAGTCGTTTCAATTTCCATTTCGGCGGTATCAACCAGGTCTTCGCTGACAACCTGCGCGTTGATGGCGGTAACAGCGCGTTCACCTCGATAGCGCGGCGCGTTGAAGAGCCGTCCCTGGGCAAGTTCCAGAGGGACAAAGGCATTGTTATCCGCGCCGCCAAAACCGCCCACCTCTTCCAGCGCGCCGATGATCTGGTAAGGTTCGCCCTTGATGCGCACTTCCAGGCCGACCGGGTTCTCGCCGTCAAAGAGATCGCTGGCCAGGGTAGACCCCAAAACGACTACTTTGTTCTGATTTTTGTCGTCTTCTTCCGTGATGAAACGCCCGGAGGCGATTTCCAGATTATTCACGGCCACGGAAGCCGGGGTAACGCCGACCACTGAACTTTGCGAGTCGGTGTCGCCGTAGACCAGGTACGCCTGGGAACTGTACTCCGGCGCTACCATTGCCACAGAGGGATGCAAGGTTTGATCTTGCATATCCGCCACATCCTTCATAGTCAGGGTTGTCGCGCCCCCATCCGGTCGAATGGTCAACAGGTTGGTTCCCTGACTGGTGATACTTTCGGTAATGCTGGCTGAGGCGCCTGCCCCAATGCCCATTGTCACCAGCACGGCAGCCACTCCGATGATGATACCCAACATTGTCAAAAGCGCCCGCATTTTGTGGGCCACAATGCTTTCCAGGGCTACTTGAAAGTATTTGAATATTTTAGTCATTGGTCATTTGTCCCTTGTCATTTGTTGTTTTGCAATTTCCCAAAAGTCGCGCGCAAGACGACGAAGAACGATGGACGAAAAATGTTACCTTCACAAGTCATTCGCAAATTCGCCATTCGCAAATTCGCCATTCGCAAATTCGCCATTCGTCATTCGCAAATTCGCCATTCGCCTATTCGTCATTGTCTTCCAATTCCATAATGCTGTCCCGATGCCAATTTATGGCCGTTTTTCTCATCGGCCTTGATTTCGCCGTCGCTCAGGGTGATGACCCGCTTGGCGCGTCTGGCTACCAAAGGGTCGTGCGTGACCATTATCACGGTGATGCCCTGGGAGTGGAGGTCGTCGAAGAGGTTCATCACTTCCGCCCCGGTTTTGCTGTCCAGAGCGCCGGTCGGCTCGTCGGCCAGGAGGATGCTGGGATGGTTGACCAGGGCGCGGGCAATGGCGACTCGCTGCTGCTGCCCGCCGGAAAGCTCATCCGGACGGTGACTGGCCCGGTCCGCCAGCCCGACCAGCGCCAGAGCCTCGTCGGCCATCTGTCGCCCTTTGCGGCGCGAGGTTCCGGCGTAGAAGAGGGGCAGTTCTACCTGGCGGCGGGCGCTCACCCGCGCCAGCAGATTGAATTGCTGAAAGACAAAGCCGATTTCCTGATTTCTCAGGTCGGCCAATTTACTTTTGCCCAATTGACTCGCTTCCTTACCCCGAATTTTGTAGCTGCCGCCGGTGGGGCGATCCAGCAGGCCAATCATATTCATCAGCGTGCTTTTGCCAGAACCGCTGGCGCCCATAATGGCTACGTATTCGCCCTTCTCAATGTCCAGCGATACCCCGCGCAGGGCGTGAACTTGCATTTCGCCCATCTGGTATATTTTGGTCATATCGGTGATTTGGATTATGTTTGTCATTTGTTCTTTGTCATTGGTCATTGGTCATTTGTCCTTTGCGCGTGTTGCGTGTTTTGATGTCTCAAGTTCGTCCAGTATACAAGATGATACGTATTAACTGCAATGCCACTTCGGGCGGCAGCAATGCCATTTCTCTCGGCCACGCGCCACTTCGTCAGGCTGCAATGCCCACCTGCTCACCTGCTCACCTGCTCACCTGCTCACCTGCTCACCTGCCCAGCTTATCAATCGCTCATCCACGCCGTTGTACTGCACATCGAGCTGCGCGGCTGCGTCATCGGGCAGGAGGGGGTGAGGATTGCTGCCATCGCTGTTCATTAGCCAGAATTCCCACTGACCGTTTTGGTCGCTGACGTAGGCGATTTGCGAGCCATCGGGCGACCAGGCTGGGGCGGCGCTGTTGACGGCGGTATCGGCAAACAACGGCGATTCGGTCAGGCGGACGCGGGTTCCGGTTGCGGCGTCAATGGTGTAGATTTCCCAATGATTATCTTGCTTGTAGCTGACCGCTACCTGACTGCCGTCCGGCGAGAAAACCGGGCCGCGGTCTCGTAAATCGTCGCTGAAGGGGAAGTATTCGCCCCGGTTCAGGTCGAGCTGTTGCAAGCCGGCGCTGCCGGCGAAAACGACGCGCCAATCGTTGGCCGGATCCCAGGCAGGGGCCATCGCGTAGGTTTCAGAGGGCAGGTCTTCATACGCTCCGGTAGCTGCGTCAATCAGGCGTAATTGCCAGTGCGGATCGGCGGGGAGTTTGTAGCAAATATTACCGCTGGTTGAGCCAATGTTGATGTCGTAAGCGCCGGGAGGAGGCCGCTCGCCTCTTTTGCCGCAATGCTGCTCGATCTCCGGGCGACCACCGTTCTGATAGCTGACCGCCAGTTGAGATCCATCCGCCGACCAGGTGGGCGACTTGACCTGTTTAGTTTCACCCAGAAGCGGCCATTCGGCGTCCGTGGTCAGATCGTAAATCCAGACCGAGCCATCATTGCC
>DUEH01000221.1 GCA_011192195.1 Chloroflexota bacterium
CGCTTGCATGGGATATTTGTTCACCCACCTTGTTGGACTTTAATAAATACACATAAAGTTTTTATCACGAATGGCGCAAATGAACAAATTTCACGAACAGTTTCTATCAAAAACAGGATTACAAGATTAGTCAAGGATAAAAATTTATTGGTACAGGTTCAGTAAATCCGCCCAAACACTACAGCGAATGGATGAAAGGAACGAATGGGCCAGGTTTTATTCGTTGGTTTCGGCAATTCGATGTTGTATTTCTGGCGCATACGCCGGTTTTACTGAACTCGTACATTTATTGAGCCTTATTGACACTTAGCGCCTACAGTTTACTTGCGATTTATCACACTTGGAATATACTTATCGCGCTTTGTTGTCTTCTTCATTTCCAGCTATTTTCAGAGGAACGACTATGACTTTAGAAATGTGGTATGCTCTGGCCATTCTGACAGCAGCCATCATCCTGTTTATCACTGAATGGCTGCGAGTAGATGTGGTAGCCATTGGCGTAGTAGTGGCATTGATGTTGACCGGCCTGCTGAGCGCATCAGAGGCGCTGTCCGGCTTTTCGAATTCGGCGGTATTGACCATTGCCGCGCTATTTGTGGTGGGCGGCGCGGTTTTGAACACCGGCTTGGCCGGCTTGATCGGACGGCGTATTCTGGCCATTGCCGGCACCAGCGAAGTGCGTCTAACAGTGGTCATTATGCTGGCAGTAGCGCTTCTCTCCGGCTTTATGAGCGATACCGGCACCGTAGCCGTGCTGCTCCCGGCCATCATCAGCCTGGCCAAAAGCGCCAAAGTCAGCCCCTCGAAATTGCTGATACCCCTGGCTTTTGGCTCGCTGTTGGGGGGCGCAATGACCTTGATTGGCACGCCGCCAAACATCATCGTCAGCGATCTGTTGCGGGAAGAAGGCTTGAGACCCTTTGCCTTCTTTGATTACACGCCCATTGGCGTTTTGCTTCTCACTGCCGGCGTTGTGTTTATGGTCTTTGTAGGGCGAAAACTCTTACCGGACAACAAACCCAAACAGGATTTACAACGCGTCGAGACGCCGGATGAGTTAATGGACATCTACCGCCTCCCCGAAAGCCTGTTCCGCCTGCGCGTTCGGCGCGGTTCAGAGTTGGTGGGGCAAACGGTGGCGGCTTCTCGCCTGGGACAAAATTTTGGTATGTCAATCCTGGAAATTTTACGTCCCGCCGAGCCGCGGCCCGTTGTCAAAGTAGGTCGGCAACAACTTGTCCTGCAATCCCGTACCTTGGAATCTATCCAACCAACGGCAGACACCGTCTTTGGCCTGGATGATATTTTGCTTGTTCAAGGGGATGGAAACGACGCAGCCCACGCTGCGGCGCGCTGGAATCTGGGCGTCCAGCCAAGCGGCGGCAACGACAAGCCTATTCTCAATACTGAAGAAGCCGGTCTGGCCGAGATTTTACTACCTCCGCGCTCCTCGCTGCTGGGCAAGACGGTGGTTGAAACGCGATTTGGTTCGACTTATCACCTGACCGTTTTGGGGATCAACCGGCCAGGAGCCGATGAAAAACTGGGGCTGAAGGACACTACGCTCGAGTTCGGCGATACATTGCTGGTTCAAGGCCCTTGGAAAAATATACTGGGGCTAAGAAAACGACGCCGCGATTTTGTGGTAATGGGGCAACCGGAAACAATGCTCGGCGCGCCGGCCCGTAACAAAGCGCCCATCGCCCTGCTCATTCTGCTGGGTATGCTGGCGATAATGGTCACCAACATACTGCCGGTGGTCACGGCCAGTATGTTGGCCGCCCTGGCTGTTATTTTGACCGGCTGTCTGAGTATGGACGACGCCTACGAAGCCGTTAATTGGAAAAGCATTGTGCTGATTGCCGGTATGCTGCCAATGGCCATTGCTCTGGAAAAAGTGGGCTTGGTCAATCTGGCCGCTGAAGGGCTGACCAACAGTGTGGGAAGCTTTGGGCCGCTGGTGGTGCTGGCCGGTCTATTCATTCTAACATCGCTCTTCACCCAGGTTCTTTCGAACACGGCGACCACGGTCCTGGTTGCGCCGATTGCGCTGGCCACGGCTCAACAGTTGGGCGTACAACCTTACGCCTTTATGATGGCTGTGGCTATTGCGGCCTCAATGGCTTTTGCCTCGCCGGTAGCTTCGCCGGTGAATACCCTGGTGATGGGCGCGGGAAATTATCGCTTTAGCGACTACATCAAAGCAGGCGCACCGATGATGTTGATTATGCTGATCGTAACCGCGCTGGCTGTGCCTTTGCTGTGGCCTTTCTAGATAAAGTTCAGACCGAATCCACCTCTGACAAAAACTCACCTTCATCGGCTTCCGACAGAAATTCCGCTTCAGGACTTGCTTCTGAAGACTGAAGGAATTCGATTGGCTCCACCGGTTTGATTTCCTGGGCAGGTGTCGTCTCGATCGGCGCTGGAGTCGGGTCGGTTGGGCGCGTGTGGGCGCGCTGCGCTCCCAATCCGCTTTGATGAACGCCGGTGCCGCAATAGGGGCAGATATTCCAGCGCAAATGCAAGCCGTGTCCGCAGTTGAGACAACTTCGCTTGAGTTGGGTGTGACAATCCGGGCAAAACACCCACTCATTTTCAACTACTCTGGAACACCCAGGGCAGCGAGGGCGCTCTTCCAGGTCTTGCAACAGCGCCTCTTCTTCAAGTGAACGCTCGTACAGTTCCGCCAGCGTCACTTTGGGGCGCAGCAGAAAGTATAGCAGCAGGCCCAAAGGCCCAAAAATTACGGTCATCAAGGTAGCCAGCAAAATGGCAAAGGGGTCGCGGGAACGCGCTTTGGCGTCTCTGAATGTCCACACAATCATACTGATCCAGAGCGCCACTGCAAAAGCGGCAAAAAAAGCAATGATTACCTGCAAAATATTGACCACAATGCCGGGAATTTGAATGTCGGGCATAAAAAAACTCCTCGTCAGGAAAAAGGTGGAAGGCAGGCAGAAATTATACTGAGGAATGGGTGAATGGGCGAATTTGCGGATGGGCGAATGGGCGAATGGGCGCGAAGCGTGACGAATGAAAAAACCTCGTTCCCACGCAGAGCGTGGGAACGAGGTTTTTTCCGCCTTCATCCTTCCGCTCTCATCCTTTCCAAATGCACCAACAGAATCGAAATATCCGCCGGGTTGACGCCGGCAATGCGGCTGGCCTGTCCTACGGTGGCGGGCTGAAATTTCATCAGTTTTTCGCCGGCCTCAATGCGCAGGCCAGACAGGCGCGTGTAATTGAAATTGGCGGGGATGCTGCGGCTGTCCAGACGTTTCATACGCGCTATTTGACCTTGCTGCTTGGCCAGATAGCCTTCAAATTTGGTTTCAATTGTGACCTGCTCAATCACGTCCGGCGATAGCGCTTCCAACGGCGGGATCAGCGCAGCCAGAATGTCATAATTCACTTCGGGGCGACGCAGAAATTTGCGGGCGTTGATGCCGGTTTTGATAGGCGGCAGATTGAACTGAGCCAGTGTTTCAGCGGTGCCGTTTTTAGGAGAAAGATTGGTTTTACCCAGACGATCCAGTTCGGCAATAATTTGGACTTGCTTACGCTGTACGCGCTCAAAGCGTTGGCGGCTGATCAGACCAACGTCATAGCCAAAACGAGTCAGGCGCAGGTCTGCGTTGTCGTGACGCAACAGCAGGCGATATTCGGCGCGCGAAGTCATTTGACGATAGGGTTCGCGGTGTTCCATTGTCACCAAATCGTCAATCAACACGCCAATGTGCGCCTGATCGCGCTTCAAGATCAGCGGCGCTTTGCCCTGTACTTTGAGCGCGGCGTTAATTCCGGCTATCAGCCCTTGCGCGGCGGCTTCTTCATAGCCGGTGGTTCCGTTGATTTGCCCGGCGTGGAACAAGCCTTCGATACCTTTGGTTTCCAGCCAGGCGTGAAGCTGATGCGGCGGCGCGTAATCGTACTCGATGGCGTAGCCCAGACGAATGATCTCGGCGTTGCGCAGGGCGGGCATACTGCGCACCATTTCCCATTGGGTGTCTTCCGGCAGGCTGGTATTGAAGCCCTGAATATAGACTTCGACGGTGTCCCAGCCTTCCGGTTCCAGAAAAAGTTGATGACTGGCTTTGTCGGCAAAGCGAACGATTTTGTCCTCGATGCTGGGGCAGTAACGCGGCCCTACGCTGTCAATGACGCCGGTAAAGAGGGGCGCGCGATCCAGATTGAGACGAATCACTTCGTGGGTTTCCGGCTCGGTGTGGATGAGATAGCAGGGAATTTGAGGCCGCCAGTCGCTTTGTTTAGCGGCTTCAACGGGGTAAGCGGGGTGCAGCGGCTCTTTCAGCCAGGCGGGGATCGGCTCTTCCGGCGGCTCAAAGCTGAAGAAGATTGGCTTCGGGTGGCCGTACTGGGCTTCGGTTTTACTGAAATCAATGGTTCGGGCGTCAATGCGCGGCGGCGTGCCGGTTTTCAATCGCCCCAGTTCAAAGCCCAGTTCTTTGAGCGATTTTGGCAGCTCCATTGCCGCTTGTTCGCCGCCTCTGCCGCCCTGAATGATGTAGTCGCCAATGATGATGCGTCCGCCCAAAAACGTGCCGGTGGTCAGCACAACGGTTTTGGCAAAATATTTGAAACCGGTAGCGGTTTGCGCGCCTTTAATACGGTCGCCTGTGGCCAAGAGGCCGTCAACCAGCGCTTGTTTTACGCGCAGATTGGGCGCGTTTTCCAGAGTGCGCTGAACCAGCGCGGCGTAGCGTTTTTTGTCGGCCTGAGCGCGCAGGGCGTGAACAGCGGGGCCTTTGCTTTCGTTCAGCAATCTGATTTGAATGAAGGTTTGGTCAATGAGTTTGCCCATTGCCCCGCCCAGAGCGTCAATCTCCCGCGTCAACTGCCCTTTGGCAGAGCCGCCGATGCTGGGATTGCAGCTCATCCAGCCCATCAAATCCAGATGCGTACTCAGCAGCAGGGTTTGCGCGCCCATTCCAGACGCCGCCAGCGCCGCCTC
>DUEH01000222.1 GCA_011192195.1 Chloroflexota bacterium
CATCGAGACCGTTTTCGCTTCCACACTCGTTCCGTCAATCGCTCCAAAAAACAACTTCAAGATTTGAAGGAACGGTGGCTACAGCTACCATCTAGCCGAAATCCCGGGTGACTTTTGCGGTATTGCGTTTTTTGATATTTAGTTGAGGTAGTTTACTTTTTCAAGACTCTCTATATGTCAATTTTGACCTCTATCTTATCAGTTATTTACGAGCGTACAAGGGGCGTTTCTTGCCGCAAGGGTCTGGGAAGCTACGCACTACGTGGGCATTAAAGCTTTGGGGGCAGCAATTCCCGGTATGAAATGAATAATGGGACACGGATGACGCAGATGACACGAATTGACACTGGTTTTCATTGTTTTTTCTAATATTAGCGTCAATCCGTTTTAATCCGTAAAATCCGTGTCCCATTTTTACCGGCGCTACAAAAGGCCTATCCAAAGCGGGAATTGCTGCTTTGGGAGTATCCTTCGTCAAACTCAGGACGTGTTTAAATTTTGAAACGCATCTGTAACGTTTCCGCAAAAAAAGGGGCGAAGTCATCACCACAGACTTCGCCCCTTTTGCTTCAATTATTCAGGTGTTGGCGCTTACTCTACTTGCTACGGCCTTGCCCGCTATGACCTTGACCGCCGCGCTGCCCTTGCGACATTGCGCCGTAATTATCGCAGGTTCCGTCGCCATCGGCGTCAACAAAGTTGCTGCCCATTGCGCCTTGTTGCCCCTGACCGCGCATCATCTGTCCGCTGCCGGGAACGTTGCCACAGGTATCGCACACACCGTCGCCGTCCAAGTCAACGAAATTGCTATCCATTGCGCCTTTCTGTCTCTGACCGCGCATCATCTGTCCGCTGCCGGGAACATTGCCGCAGGTGTCGCATACGCCGTCGCCGTCCAGATCTACAAAATTGCTGTACTGGTCGGTGGAGGTTCCATTAACCGGCCCTTGCGCAAAAGCTACTGCGCTAACAATCATCACACCAACAACTGCCACTACTGTTGCAATGCCAATCATTCTAATCCATTTACTGTTCATTTTTTAGGTTCCTTTCAGTTTTTTAGTGATTTTATAGAGGGCGTTTGCCCTCATTGAACTTATGCTGATAGTTTAGCAGGCAGTTGTGGGGATTTTATGGGTAAGGTGTGAAGGTTTTGTGAAGAAAGTTTTTAATGCGCTATTTTTCGTTTTGCGTAAAGCAAGGTAAACTTGAGTACAGTACCTGCCATGGAGTGAACAACAATGCCCCGAATTTTAGTTGTAGACGATGACAAGAAAATTGTTCGCCTGATAAAAGCTTATCTGGAGCAGGCCGGCTTCACCGTTCTTGCCGCCTACGATGGCGAAACCGCCTTGCACACCATCAGACGCGAGAAGCCGGATTTGGCGCTGCTTGACCTAATGCTGCCCGATCACGACGGCTGGGACATTACGCGCCTGGTGCGCAGCGATCCCTCTTTGGCGCAATTGCCCATCATTATGCTCACTGCGCGTATTGAGGACGCGGACAAGATCATCGGTCTTGAGCTAGGCGCGGATGATTACATTACCAAACCCTTCAACCCCCGCGAGGTAGTGGCGCGCGTAAAAAGCGTGCTGCGACGCGCAGGCGGCGGCGCGGTTCCATCGCCAGTATATCGCTTTGGCGCCCTGGAACTGAATGTGGAGAGCCATCGGGTAACGCTTAACGGTCAGCCTGTTGACCTTACTCCCACTGAATTCGACCTGTTGAGCATCCTGATAAAAAACCCGGGCCGCGTTTTTTCTCGCGCAGAGTTGGTGGAGCAAGCCTTGGGCTACACCTACACCGGCCCGGAGCGCAGCGTTGACACGCACATAAAAAATCTACGCAAGAAAATAGAAGGCAATCCCGGCAAGCCGCAATTCATTCAAACCGTTCACGGCATTGGCTACCGGCTGGGGGGAAATTAGTTTCGGGTTTTTGGTTTCAGGTTTCAAGTTTTTTCAACCCGAAACCTGAAACCCGAAACCCGAAACCCGAAACAAAAATTATGAACAAACTCTGGGTTCGCCTGACACTGGCAATAGGTATTATCACCACCATCGGTATTGTTTTGGCCGTCCTGCTGATCAATCGTCAGGTCAGCGCGCAATTTAGATATTTTGTAGCGCGCAACCAAACGCTATCCACCGAACTGGCAATGCCGCTGGTGGCTTACTACGCTGAAAACGGCAGTTGGGAGGGCGTGGAAACCATTGTTGACACCCTCCATACCCCCGGAGGCAAGGGACGCGGGCAAGGGCAGGGGATGCAATACGGTACGCCCAACCTTATTTTGGCCGATACCGACGGGAAAATTGTATATGACCAATCAAATCGGCGATTGAAGCAGTCCCTCAGCAAACAAGAAAAAATTGCCGCTCTGCCGCTCACTTGCCAGACGCAGACCATCGGCTACTTATTGGTCAGCGAAGCGAATAACGTACAACTATCGGGCCGCGATCAGGCCTTTTTAGAACAGGTTAATCTGGCCTTGGTACAAGCCGGGATGGTTGCCATTGTCTTGGGGCTGCTGATGGGGGTTATTCTGGCGCGCAATCTCTCTGCGCCCCTTAGCCGTCTGGCTGATGTTGCCAGACGCATTACGCGCGGCCAAACCAGCCGGCGCGTTCCCCTCACCGGCGTGGACGAACTGCGTGATTTGGCCGCTTCTTTCAATGAAATGGCCGATCACCTTGAAGAAGCAGAAATGCTTAGACGCAATATGATCAGCGATATTGCCCACGAGCTGCGTACCCCCCTCAGCGTTATTCAGGGGAATTTGCAAGCCATTATTGACGATGTTTACCCGCTGGAGAAAACCGAAATTGAAGACATTTACGAAGAAAGCGTGATGCTGCATCGCTTGATTAACGATTTGCACGAACTGGCTCAGGCCGAAGCGGGGCAGTTAAGCTTGAATCTGGAAGCCACCGACCTTGTTGCGTTGGCAAAAAACACTGCCAGCCTCTTTGAGGGCCTGGCGCAAGAGAGAGGTATTCGTTTTACTTTCAACGCCCCCGCCGACCTTCCCCTTGTCCAGGCCGACGCTGACCGCGCCCGTCAGGTACTGCACAATTTATTGGGCAACGCCCTGCGACACACGCCGGAAGGCGGGCAGATTTTCCTTTCCATTGCGCGCGCCCAAAGTCAGGGCCGCAGCTTCCTGCGCATCTCCATTAGCGATACCGGCCCCGGTATCCCCCCTGATGCCCTTCCCCACGTCTTTGACCGCTTCTGGCGCGCCGACAAATCGCGCTCGCGGGAAGGGGGTGGCACAGGGTTGGGGCTGGCTATTGCCCGGCAACTGGTACAAGCGCACGGCGGTCAAATTGGCGTCGAAAGTACAGTGGAACAGGGAAGCCGCTTTTACTTTACTTTACCCGCAGTTTAAAGGCAACAAAAAAAGGCATCGCTTTTAAGCGATGCCTTTTTTAGAGCGGGCGACGAGATTCGAACTCGTGACCTTCTCCTTGGCAAGGAGATGTTCTACCACTGAACTACGCCCGCATATACAGTTGAAACGCAGACAGAATTGTATTCATACTAAAGAATTTGTCAAATGGCAGGTCGTCTTTTTCGGCTGCGTCAGACTTGCGCAGTCGCCGTTGTTCTTCCCGAATGACCGCAGACCGCAGACGGTTGACCGCCGCAAAATATTTTGGCGGTCTGCGGTCTGCCGTCGGCGGTCAGGTTTTGCAGCCTGTTTGCGTTATGCTATCATGCGCCCTCATTTCATACTGCGCAGGAGATTGTCATTGAAGCGTCGAATCATACTTTCATTTTTTATTTTGGTACTCCTCTTTCTTTTCAGGAGTGTTTACTCTCAAGGACAGGGCGATTTTCCCCGTTATTGCCTTGAATACCCCGATAATCTGGTCAAAAACTGCGGCTTCGATGAAGGCATAAACTATTGGACAACTTTTTTAGAAGGCGGAACCTTTGATATTATGACCGGATCCGGCGCTGAATACTGTCATACAATGAATCATCCCTGCGTGTTTATCACTTCGGCAGGAGGGTTTGTGGGAGGACTGTACCAACAAATTCCGGTGACGCCCGGTGGTATTTACGATGCTAACGCGCAATTGATACTATACAATATGAGCGACAAACAAGATGGCGCTGTTGGCAGAAAAATTGGTTTAGATCCCGCTGGCGGCGTTGACCCATCCTCTCCCAATGTTATCTGGAGTTCAGAAGTGTGGGTCTTTGATCATCATCACCAGATGGTCTTTCCGGAATTGCAAGTGAAAGCAACCGCGCAGGGAGATACAATGACCCTGTTTGTGCGTATTGACAATACTGCGCGATTCCCCACTGCCCGCTATGAATTTTGGCTGGATGAAATTGGAATGATCAAAATTGGTCAGGCCGAAGCGCCCACCAACACGCCCCTTCCGCCCACCCATACGCCGGTTCCACCACCCACCGCCACCGATCTTCCTCTCACCGACACCCCGGTTCCACCCACCGACACGCCTACCCCCGCAGCAACCTTCACGCCGGAGCCTACCGTCACCCCCATTCCCACCGATACGCCGCTCCCTACGGCTACCGCCACAGCCTCGCCTACAGCAACGCCTGAGCCTGCGTTTACCGCTACACCGCGCCCAACCTTCACCCCCACGCCGCCCCCTGTTTTGGATAAAACACTGCCCATCATTGGCGGCGGCTTGCTCTGTTTCGGCAGTTTGATTGTTTTGGCGGGCATTGCCGGTGTGGTTGCGCTCAGTTTGTCAAAGCGTAAAAAATAACCCGCTAACATATAAACGTTCATACCCCCCTCAATCCCCCCGCTTACGGGGGGAAGTTTAAGGCTCTCCCCCCTCGTGAGGGGGAAAACCCAAAAGAAAAAGCGCCGCTTTTTTGCGGCGCTTCATCAAAAGGAGGAGAAAAGGAGTTTTCTTAATGCTTGAGTCAATTATAACTTGTTTTCTTCAGCTTTACTTGATGCCAGGTGTACGCAAACACTACGCATTGCCAACGTTCAACCCATTGCAGGGCATCCAGTCATCTCGGTAGCGTATACCCCCTCGACTTGACAGAGGTTTTAGACATCAAGACCGCAGACCGCTGACCATTGACTGCCGAAATGCGTGAAATGCCGGCGGTCTACCGTCTGCGGTCTGCGGTCAGGTCGGGAGCGTATAACGTCCAGAGGCAAAAGCCCTGTCAAACTTGAGGGGATGCTGTTGTGACCAGTCATTTTACGCGCAGCGCCGCGCGCACCGGGCTGCCATCTCCCCCGACAATTTTCAGTGGCAGGGCGACCAGTTCGTATATGCCATCGGGAACGCCACGCAGTATCAACCCTTCTAAAATTGCAATATTATTCTTGAGCAGCGCGTGATGTCCGGTCAGCGTTTTACTCTCTACGGGATCAACCGATGGCGCGTCTACGCCCAAGAGGATAATGCCTTGCGCGCCCAGAAAATCGGCCAATTCCGGGGCAGGGTAGATAAATTTCTCCGGGAAGCGAGCGGGATCGCTCTCGCTGGCGGGGGAGTGGATTAACAGGCGCGGCGCCAGCGAAAAATCTACGCCTGCAAAATCATCGGGGGTGAGCGGCCCATCCGCTTTGTTAACGGTGACAATCCGGGCGACTCCCCAAAAGGTACTCAGCGGGAGTTTGTCGATGGCGGGAACATCATCGCTAAAGTGGCAGGGTGCGTCAATGTGCGCGCCGGTGTGGGCGCTTAAGGTCAGTGTACTCAAGTTCGTCAGATCGCCTTGACTGCGTTTCAGGTCATGTTTAAGGGAGAAAGAGGTGTCGCCCGGCCACACAGCAATGACGGGACTCAGGCTGCGGCTGATGTCAAAAATCATAGCGTTACCTCCGTGAATGACTGCCGACGGCTGGACCGTTGACCGCTATAAAACCTGTTTCGGCGGTCAATGGCCGGCAGTCTTCGGTCATATTAGTGTGGCAAAATAATCTTCCACCGTCTCTGCGCGCCGAATTTGGCGCGCGGATCCGTTTTCTTGCAGAAGCAGTTCGGCGGAGCGGAGTTTTCCGTTGTAGTTGAAACCCATTGAATGACCGTGCGCCCCGACATCGTGGATGACCAGCAGGTCGCCGGGTTCCAGCGGGGGCAGGGGGCGATTGATGGCAAATTTGTCGCTATTTTCGCATAGCGAACCCGCAACATCCACCAACACTTTTGGCGCATCCAAATCCGCTTTACCTGGCGCGGTGATGTGATGATACGCGCCGTACAGAGCGGGGCGCATTAAGTTAGCCATATTGGCGTCTACGCCAATGAAGGTTTTGTAGCTGCGTTTTACGTGTTGCACGCGCGTTATCAGGTAGCCGTGTGGTCCGGTGAGCAGGCGTCCGTTTTCCATAAACAGCTTCAAAGGCGGCAGTTTGTTGGCTTGAATGATGTCTTGATAAGCTTTTTGAATACCGCGCCCCACTTGCTGTAAATCAACGGCTTGCTCTTTCGGTTGGTAAGGGATACCAATTCCGCCGCCCAGATTGGCAAATTCAAAGCTAATTCCTACCTCCCGCGAAATTTCTACAATGAGCTGAAAAAGTATTTCCGCCGTTTCGATGAAGTAGGCCGGGTTCAACTCATTTGAGGCAACCATTGTATGGACCCCAAAACGCGACACGCCTTTGTTGCGGGCCATTTTATAGCTTGCAAAAAGTTGCTGCCGTGTTACGCCGAATTTTGATTCTTGCGGACGACCGATGATGGCGTTGCCCTTTTTGAGCGCGCCGGGGTTGTAACGAAAGGAAAGAACCGGCGGCAGCCCGACGTGTTCTTCCAGATAGGGTAGATGCCCAATGTCGTCCAGATTGATGATGGCGCCCAGTTCGGCGGCTTTTTGAAACTCTGCGGCGGGAGTGTTGTTGGAAGTGAACATAATCTCTTCGCCGGTAATGCCCGCTTGTTTTGCCAGCAGTAATTCCGGCAGCGAACTGCAATCCGCGCCAAAGCCTTCGCTTTTGAGAATTTTGAGCAAGTGAGGGTTGGGCGTCGCTTTGACGGCAAAGTATTCCTTGAAACCCTGATTCCAGGCAAAAGCCGCTTTCAGCCTGCGCGCCGTTTCCCGGATACCGCTTTCATCGTAGAGGTAGAAGGGAGTAGGATGTTGTCGGGTAAATTTTTTCAGGTGTTCCGGCCTGAAGGGGAGGGTATCTTTGTCCATTATCTCATCTTGATCCGGCTGGAGAATTTAGAGACGCTCTTGTCTCATCAGCGATTCCCGCTATGAACTTGCTACCAGGTGGATGACAGAACACGGATCGACAGATCGCACGGATTTTCGCTGATTTTTATTGATTTTTATCCGTGTCAATCCGTTCAATCTGTGTCATCCGTGTTCTATTTCTGCCTGACGGCCTAAAACGTTTATCCAAACCGGGAATTGCTCTTGCCTCATCCTTCTTTTAACGTGACGTATTGCCTGCCCAACGGCGATTCGCATTGGAAGAGGTCGCTGATTTCCAGAGCGTTCTCAAAGCGGTCACCGGTGGAGAGGATGAAGGTGATGCGTTTCCATTTTTTGCTGACAATGGGCGGGAGTTTGTGTCGCAGCGGGCCGAGCATCAATTTATAGTACCAATTACCGCTGCGGGGGTGGTTGGGCTGGTGGGGAAAGAGTTCGGCGCGGGTGAGCAATTCGTGACCTTCGATAGAGGCGTAGTAGTGGATAGCCCACTTGTCGCTGCCGAATTTAGCGGTGAAGTAGAAGGCCAGGTAGTCAATATTGGGCGTGTCCTCCGGCGCTTTTTTCACCGGAATGCGATACCAGCCTTCTGTTTGCACGACTTCCCAGTCGTGCGGGTTATTCATAATGGCAACAAGAACGCGGTCTTCGGGATACATGGCGAATTTAGTGAATAGTGAATAACGAATAACGAATAATGAATAATGAATAATGCAACTTGTACCCGTAAAGCTTTTTGCTCCGCAACCCCATTTTTCACTATTCATTATTCACTATTCACTGTCTTTTTACCCCCCAATCTGGCTCATAGTGCGTAATTTCGGGTGAACGCCCTCTTTTAGTTTGTGACCCCAGGGTTTATGGGTGACAGCTTTTTGGAATAGGGCGATTAAATCTTTATGCGAAGCGCCGCTGCGCAAGGTGTTTTTAAAGTCAATTTCCTGATCAGAGAGGAGACAGAGGCGAATTTTGCCGTCTGCGGTAACGCGCATCCTGTTGCAGTCGTCGCAGTAGGGGGCGCTGACGGGGCTGATGAAGCCCAGCGTCCCTTCTGCGCCGGGCAGGCGATAGAGCCGCGCTTCGCCGTCCAGCGCGCCGCCATTGAGCGGGAAGATGGGGCCAAGTTGGGCTTCGATCAGGGCGATGGTTTCTGCGGTTGAGACAAGGTTGTCCAGCGCAATACCGGCGGGCGCGCCCAGGGGCATCAACTCGATGAAGCGCACGTGCCAGGGATGGTCAAGGGTCAGTCTTGCCAGTTCGTGAACATCGTCTTCATTGTAGCCGCGCGTAACGACAGCGTTGAGTTTAATGGGGGTCAGCCCGGCTTCTTCGGCGGCGGCAAGGGCTGCCCACGCCTTTGAAGGTTCGGCCAGACGCATTGTTTTCAGCAGTTGGTCATGATTTACGGCGTCAATGTGAATGTTGACCCTGTCCAGCCCGGCATCGGCCATTGGTTTGGCTAATTTAGGGAGCAGATAGCCATTGGTGGTCATAGTCAACTCTTTGATGCCCTCTACGCTTTTGATGCGTTCGATGATGTGAACAATGTCATTGCGCAGCGTGGGTTCACCGCCGGTAAGCCTGATTTTTCTGAAGCCGGTTTCGGCGGCGGCGCGAACAACCGCCTCGATTTCCAGCGGGCTGAGAAGTTCGTCGCCGGGAACAAAACTCAGTCCCCGCATTGGCATGCAATAAACGCATCGCAGGTTGCAGCGATCAGTGATGGAGAGGCGAAGATAGTTTATTTCTCGGCCAAAGGAGTCTTTCATTGACGGAGTTCCTTTCGGTGTGTTGGTTTGGCATAACGGTTTGTAAAAAAAATGAGTGGCATGGCTTTCAGCGTTCAGCTTTCGTAACTCGTAACTCGTTGTTCGTTGCTGGAATGATATAAGTGCATTTGTCGTCATGGCAGGCAATGCAGGAAATTCGTTGAGGAATGACGTTCAGGGTATCTTCAAGGATTTTGGCGTCCATCAGGCAGATTTCCTGGTGACGTTGGGCAAATTGGCGGTAGGGGCAGTCCATGTGGTAGACCATGTACTGTCCGTTCACCCTTTCCCATTCAACAACGTAGCCTTTTTTACGTAGAAAACCTGTTACATCATCCAAACGCTCTTCAATGGATTGCGTTGTTTTGGCTGCGGGCGCGTCTTCCACCAGACGGGCAGCTAAACTATTGAAAATATCAATTATGCCACCCTGCCCAATGCGATTAGTAACTTCTTGCACCAGCAGGTCTGTCAACTGGAAGTATTCCTGGGGGTAGAGTTTACGCGCCTTGTTGGTGAGTCCGTAAATCTGAACCGGACGCCCCGGCTTGCGCTGCCGTTTGGTGTGCGATACCTCGATCAGATCTTCCGCTTGTAGCACCTTCAAATGGTGGCGCACGGCCATTTGCGTCAACTCAACCCATTCGGCCAAATCTTCAACTGTTGCCTGCCCTTGTTTTCTTAGCAGGTCAATAATTCGCTGGCGAGTTACTTGCATTGGGGTTCCATTGTGGATTTTCTGTCGGTTTCAGGTAAAGCGGCATGGTAACAGAAAGCCCTTGGTGTGTCAAATGGTACATTGCTGATAGTTTTGCCCAAAACACAGCTAATATCTACATAATCACGCGCCATAACCACCTTGACTTGCAACAACTTCGCTATTTCCCGGCGCGCCTCAAGGTCAGCGTCTATCAGGTTTACATTCTCACGGAAAGCGGCGGCGAATTGGTGAATCAATTCAATGTCATCTTCTGTAAGCGTTTCCGGGTCAAGGTCGGCTTGCAGGGCTTCAATAGCCTTGCGCGTATCCGTTATTTGCTTGTCCAAATCGGCCTTGCTTTTAGCCAGGTCGGCAAGAGATAGCACGCCAGCGCTGTAGGCGTCTATCAGGCGTTTAAGTTGCGTTTCAAGGTCGGTAAGTTTACTTTCGCTTGCTTCAATCATTCGCAGAATCGGGTTCTGTACGTCCTCTTGCGCTTCTTGATATTCGTCAAGGCTGCGTTGCAGGGTTGACGGGTCAAGTAGAATGTCTTTCAACCAATTCCAGACAAGCGTGTCAATTTTGCGTGTATGATGCGATTTGCTTTCAGTGCATTTCGTTTTGTAGCGCTGCATTGTATGGAACGCTGCACATTTATAATACCGATATTCCTTTCCCCCCTTTTTTACAGCTACACCCGTAACGCTTTGCCCGCAATACGCGCAGCGCATCATACCACCTAAGAAGTAGGTGCGACGGCTTTTGCTTTTTCTGATACGCTTGTTTGCGTTTTTCAATCGCTGCGCCTCGGCAAAAGTGGCTTCGTCTACAATCGCCGGTACTTCTATCATCATCCATTCACTGCGCGGGCGCGGAATCTGTTTATACTTGCCGGTTTTGGGGTTTTTGATGCGTTTTGTTTTGCGATAGTGCCAGCGCCCGGCATAAGTTTCATTGCCTAAAACCTTGCTTATACTGGCGGCTATCCAGTCAGAAGGTTTTTTGGCGGCTTTAAGGCGGCTCGCTGTCTGCTGTACACGTGCCTTGTTAAGATTGCCCTTTTGTTTCTTGCTAATACTATGGGCGTCAAGGTATTGCTTTACGCCGTAAATGGTCTTGCCTTGCCTTGTGTACAGGTCAAAGATAAGGCGAATTGTGGCGGCTTCGTCTTCATTTACCGCCAACTGGCGCTTACCGTCTACAATTTCAATATCGTAGCCGTAAGGTGTTTTTGCGCCCCCGACAATTACACTACCCCCTTTTACAGATTGGACTTTGGAAAAAATGTAGCCAAAAGCCACACGCTGATATGCCAAAAAAGTAAATTTGTGGCATAACAGGGGGTATGGAAACGAAACAATACCCCCAACTGGAAGAATTTCGGCAAGC
>DUEH01000223.1 GCA_011192195.1 Chloroflexota bacterium
AGAATCGATGGTTGTCTTTCCTTTTACGCCCGCCACACATTCTGTCAGCCCTTATTACGTTCAAGCGCAAGCAGAAGCGCTTCCGGCGTCCGGTAGAGTGTTAGATTTGCCTTTGCGTAATAAATTAGAGGTGAATCGGGCGATGTTTAGCCAGACCTATCACCGCCGCCCGATAGTAGGCGGTTACATTCATCGTCGTTTTAAAGGCATGGAAAGAGAACAACATTTTGTTGATTTGCTCCTTCAACCCGCTACTGATGTGGGCGCTTTCAAAGCGCCCACTGTTGAAGAACGCCTGGCTGGTCTACGCGCTTTGAATATTACAACAATTATCCTTCATAAAGATATGGTTGATAGAGAAATTGACGAAATTCAGGTTGATTTCATCAATAACTTGCTCCCGCCTCCTATTTATGATGATGAATTGATCAGCGTTTATAATGTACCCCCTGGCAACGCTCTGGACCACCCCCTTGTTTTTGCTAGAGCGTCTAATTGGACGGCTGACGGTCTTTTCCCGGAATCAAACTCGCCCCGGCATGTTTACCTTTTCACCCCTCGTCCCATACAAGCTAACTGGGCGTTAAATGTAAGGCCAACGCAAGGGCCTACTGTGCTGGTGCTTGAGGGTAATGATTTACCCGTGCAACGCGTTCTGGTTACGCAACCGCAACAGATTAGAACCTTTCCAATGTCTTTAGATGCCGGGATTTATCAATTCAACTGGGTCAACGGTGAAGTTTGCGGCGGTGACGAAGGCTGTTACCCGCTTGCTTTTGAACAAGCTGAACTTAATCAGGTCGTGGCGGACAAAGACCCCGTAGTGGTGTGGGAAGACAATAACATTCAACTGATTGATTATACTATCTCAGTAGACCAAAATACCGGTCAAACGCTCCTTAACCTGTTTTGGCTGCCGGGCGAACCCTTGGCAACGGAACCAACTGTCTTTGTTCACCTCCTTGACGCTGCCGGGAATAAAATCGCTCAGGCAGACCATCGAATTTTAGACGGACAATATCCGCCATCTGTGTGGTTGCCCGGCGTCCTGATTCAATATAGCGTCCCATTGCCCATATCGCCTTTAAGCAGCGACGATTTGCAAGTCGCCGCTTTGCGTATTGGTTTGTATGATACAAATAACGGCGACAGATTTAAAATATCTTCGCCCCAAACAGAAGACCATAGCGTTGTGCTTCCTCTGGATGATGCCAATGAGTAAAAAAGCGTCGCAAGCAAGAATGTTTGGGCTGGGGATGGCTTTGGTTCTGTTGCTTGGAATCTGCATCCAATGGCTATTTGCGGATGCCGCTTCTTTGGCCGTAGATGAAGCAGCTCTTTTAATGTGGTTGCGTTTAATTAACCACGGTTATATTCCCTACACAGAAATTTATATAACGTATCCGCCATTTTTCCCCATTTTTCTGGCCTTAAGTTGGAAAATAGCGCCAGGTTTACTTGGTATTAGCTGGTTGTCATTTGTTCACACATTTACGGGAGTGGTAGCTGTTGCTTTACTTGCCGGAAAAATACGCGGCGCCATAGCCGGAATTGCCGCCGGCGTCTTTCTGACCGTCGCATTTTTTCCCGTTGGCATACTGGCGGAGAAGCCCTCTATTGCATGGTCTTTGTGGGCAATCTTTTTTGCGCTGACATATCAAAGCGAAGGCAAAAGACATTGGCTAATTCTTTCTGCCGTAAGTATGACCTTAAGTTTTATGACCAAGTTGCAGTCTCCGTTTGCTCCGGCGTTGATAGCGCTTATTATTGGCGCTCGTTTTTTTGGCGGAGAGCCGCTGGTTAAATATTTGCAACTATGGCGTTTACACTGGCGCGTATTGCTTTTAGACGCGCTTCTTTGGCTTAGCATATTTTTTATTACGTTGCTATCCTTTTTTCTCTTTTATGATTTTAACGCTTTCCTTGAACCGGGGATTCTGCAACACATATCTGCCAGAGCCATTTATATGGATGAAGATGGTTATTGGATTTCCAGCCTTAAACGTTTAATAGAATTTGTTGAGGGGAACTTGTTTTTACTCTTTTTAGCTCTGTTAGGCTTAATCCAATCAGTTATATTCAAAACTAAATATCGTTTCACGTTAATTATATGGTTTGCTCTGGCTTCTTTAACATTGCTTTCCAACCGTCCATTAAGGGAAAAACATTTTGCCGTTTTTCTTCCTGTTTTGGCAATTTGGGGCGGCATAGCCCTATCATATATAATTAAACAAATCTCTTTATGGGTAAAAGAAAAAGCGCCGCAGGCAGGGGGGCTTGGGGGGTATCCCCCCGCCTCCCCCTTTCCTTCAGTGTTGAATAAGGGTTTAACCGTTGCCGGCGTCTTTTTAAGCGCAGCCTATTTACTTTGGCTAACGCCTATATTTATTGAAGGAGCGCGGAGCGGACCCTTGAATACGGGACCATCACAATCTAAACAAGACGCGGCAGCCTACATTGATAAAGTAACAACAGAGGATGAATGTCTTTTAACCGATAATATGAGATTGGCCTATTGGAGTCAACGCCTGGTTCCGCCGGAATTGGCGGAAGTTTCCAGCAATCGCTTTAAATCCGGTCATCTTACCCTGGAAAGACTAATTGTGGTCAGCGATAAATATGATTGCCAGATAGCCGCAACCTCCAGTCGGGTAGCGCGGTATACGCCCGCTTACAAAGAATGGGTACAACAAAATTATCTGGGCAGTTTTCGCTATAGCGATGATGATGGCGATTTATTGTACGTTGCCCGAAGCAATACAATCATCGATCCCGATTATCCGCTGTCTGTAAATTTAGGCGATAAAATTCGTTTTTTGGGATATAGTTTGTATCCAGCAGCTATTCGACCAAATCAAGCGCTAACGCTGGTTCTGTATTGGGAAGCATTAGACTCCGGCGATGTTGATTATACAATTTTCACTCAACTGCGAGACCAGGATAATACAACCTATCTGAGCGCAGACCATCAACCCTTTGAAGGCGCCGCCCCAACTTCAAAGTGGCGCGCCGGCTCTGTGCTAAAAGATGTGGTGAAATTCCAATTGCCGTCTGATTTACCCGCCGGTCAGTACCGATTAGCCTTGGGGATGTATAGCCTGGACACGATGGAGCGTTTACCCATTCAAAATGATGTCAGCGGCGAAAACGCAATTTTATTGCCCTACTTCAATGTGAATTGATTTGCCAACCACAGCGAGGACTAAGATGACATCAAGTTTACGTCAACGTATCCGCTTAAATAAATCTTCTCTGCCCCTTTTGCTTTCTTTAGGGCTTTTTTTGTTAGCCTTAACGCCCCGGATATTTGACTTAGGGGGATTTTTAACCATTGATGAGATCAAATGGACAAAAGGAGCGGGGCAATTCTTGCTGGCTTTACACTCCGGCGACTTGGCGCAAACCTATTGGCATTTTTTCCCCGGCGTAACCACAACGTGGGGAGAAGTAATTGTTTTATGGCTAAGTTGGCTATTATTGGGCGCTAAAGAAAATATGCCCGATTATGTAAATGCGGTAGTAAGCCATCCAGAGCAAAATATCTTCCTCTTTCGGCTTTCCGGCGCTGTTTTAAGCAGCTTTTTTGCGCCTGGCGTCTACTTAATTGGACGACGTTTGTCAGGAGACTGGAGCGCCGCTTTAGCCGGCGCGTTTATTGCCCTGAATCCGTTTTTATTAGCCCATTCGCGCATTGTAAATGGCGATGCAATAGCCGCCGGTTTTATGCTTTTATCTGTGTTGGCTTTTTTGCGTTTTGCTCAAACAAAAGGGCGCGGTATGCTCATTTTGTCTGCCATAATGGGCGGGTTAGCGCTGTTGACCAAACTTCCGGCGCCTGTTTTGGCGCCTTTTATTGGTCTTGTATCCTTCATCGAATGGTTTAAAGACCGTCAAGACAAGAAAAAAACCATTTCCTGGCTTAAATATCTGCTTGTTTGGTCTGGCATTGTTGCAATCACTTTTATCTTGCTTTTCCCCTCTATGTGGGTAACGCCAATTAACACATTTCAAATGATGTTTCAAGATTCTTTTGATGTCGGCGAAATAGGCGAAGGGCACCTTAGCTTCTTTCAAGGCGAAATATCTACCGACCCGGGCTGGAGTTTTTATCTTTGGGCAATTGGATTTCGTTTAACGCCTATTGTAATTTTGGGACTAATACTATTGCCTCTGGCTTTCTTTTTGCCCGGCGGCAAAGAACATCGCTACCTTATCTCGATTTTGAGTATCTATATTATTTTCATTTATTTGTTTGGCGGCGTAAGCCCCAAAAAAGCAGACCGTTATGTAATGGCAATTGTTCCCGCGCTGGATGTTTTAGCCGCAATCGGTTACGCTCAACTATTTAATTTTTCAATGTTTAGCGCAAAAAAAGGCTTAAAAATTGGTTTGGGAGTATCTCTTACATTTATTTTGGGCGTCTTTTTTGTAATACCCTACGCGCCCTATTATTTGAACTATTATAATCCCTTATTAGGCGGCATTGAACAAGCCGCCAAAAAGGTTCCGGTTGGTTGGGGAGAAGGCTTGGAACAAACAGCCAATTGGTTAAACGCCCAACCCAACGCCGGTAATTTGCTGGTTTCTGCATGGTACAGCGATATTTTCTTTCCTTATTTTGACGGTCAAAAAGTCAGTTTTTCTTCCAGCGGCAAATCTCAATTGACATCCGATTATGTTGTGTTTTACATTAATCAAGTTCAGCGCCAACAGCCCGACTTAGGCTTGATAACCTACTTCCAAAATCAGGAACCGGCATTTACGGTAAAAAATAAAGGGGTTGAGTGGGCATGGGTATATCCCGCGCCAAAAATGGCGTATCAGGCTGGCGGCAAGACTAAAATCGAAGGCAGAGCGCAATTAATGGGCTACACCACCCCAGATAAAATTCCTGTCGGCGACAAAATTCCAATCACGCTCTATCTTAAAACATTAGGCGAACTCCCCCCGAACGAGACCCTTGATGTTCGTTTGAAATTACCCGACGGTAACGTTGTTGGCGACTGGAAAAATATAACTATACTAAGCAACGTCTGGCAAGCAAACGCCCTTATTGAATGGCAAGGAACATTAAGCCTGCCAAATAACATAGCGCCTGGACTTTATCGCCTGGATGCAGGCTTAAAGGCAGCCGATTCTGATGAACGTTTTGCTCGTTTTGAATGGCAAAAAGAAGAAGACGGTTGGTTGTTGGTAGATAATCTTGTTGAGGATGGAAATTGAAACGTTTACAAACGCCATTGGCTTTAATTGCTATTGCAGCCCTTATGCTATTTACCCACCTGTTTACATTGGGCAAGTTTATAACCTCGGATGAACCGCTTTGGGCTACCAGAAGCGCGCTGTTCATACAAGGTTTATTAACAGGCAACTTGTCTCAAACTTTGCAAACGGGACACCCGGGCGTAACAACAATGTGGTCTGGCAGCGCGGGATTAGTTCTAAACTATTTGTTTAAGTATACAAATGAAGCGCATTTTTTAACCTACATCCAAAACTTGCCTGTTGATCCGCTAAAGGTGACGCCTGAAATAATGCATTGGGTTAGAATACCCACAGCCTTGATGTCCCTATTCTATCTGGGACTAATGTTTTTATTAACCAGAAGCGCATTAGGCTTCAAAATAGCCCTGACAGGGACAATGCTATTAAGCTTGCACCCGCTATTTTTAGCGCACTCTCGCGTGTTACACCACGATGCCTTAGCCTCAATTTTTATTAATCTGTCATTGCTCATTTTATTTATCAGATTGCAGCCGCAATTTTCTACCGCTCAAACCCATATCGGCTTACAAAAGAGCGGGCATTGGCGCGATTGGGGGCTGCCGCTTGCCTCGGGAATAGCCGCCGGATTTGCTTTTCTTAGCAAATCTACATCTTATATTATGCTCCCCTTTGTGGCTTTGATGCTGTTGCTTCAACTTATTCAAGTTATTCGCTCTAACCCTTCATCTCCGGCGAAACCCGCCCTTTACTGGATTTTCCAGGCAATACAAGTAGGTTGGGTCTGGATTATTTCTGCCATTGTTACTTTTTCTCTGTTTTTACCCGCGTTGTGGGTAGACCCCGGCGCTGTTTTTAACCAAATTTTTGGTTGGGTAGGCGATTCGGCGGCTGTTGAAAGCGTGTCAACCACGGTCTCATTTCAATGGACAAACAACAGGGTTGTTAATCTGGGCTTCTTGTTCTATCCCATCAACTGGCTACTTAGAACCACCCCCCTTACCCTTATTGGTTTGGGCGCTTTTGTTTGGTGGAGAATTAACGCCGCTCAAGATACGGAGACAACAAGAATTAAATGGTGGTCTAACTGGCTTTTGATATGGATTGCGCTATTCAGCATCTTTTTGACTTTAGGAGAAAAACGAGACGCCCGGTATTTGCTGCCCATTTATTTTGCATTGTCATTGTTGGTTGCCGTTGGGCTGGTAAAATTTTACGAACTGCTAAAACCCAAACTTCGTCCGGCTGCCGTTTTAGGGTTTGGCATATTGCTGTTGGCATTTAGTCTGCTCTATCATCCCTACTATTTAGCGTATTATAATCCGCTTATTGGCGGGCCGTGGCTTGCGCCCAAACTGACAAAAGTGGGTTGGGGCGAAGGGATGGAAGAAGCCGCCTACTACTTGAACAAACAAGCCAACGCTGAACAATTACGGGTGGCAACTAGCTACGCCCAAAATTTTTCGCCTTATTTTCTCGGCTCAACTGTAAAACACCATCATAGCGTAACATCAGACTATGTTTTAAATTATATCAGACAAATTCAAAATGGATATCCATATCCAGAATACTGGTTGTATTATAAGGTTAGAGAGCCGGCATATAAATTACAACTTTATGGCGTTGATTATCTATGGCTGCATCAAGAATCCTCTTTGGCAAGAGTGCGCAACGCGCTTGTTGGAGATGATTTAGAACTAATGGGATACACCCTTGCCCAAACTCTAATTGAACCGGGCGATGCGGTTGACGTAACCTTGATTTGGCGGGTTTTGAACGAGGATATGAAAGATTATCCAGCAAAACTCAGTTTAATTGACGAGTCAGGGGAGGTGTGGGGCGAGTCTGCCTTATCTTCTGTCTTAGACCCTGCCGCCAGATCAGGTGTAGAAGGCGTCTATAATCTAAAAATTTCTCCCAACGCCCCCCGTTTTAACGGGCGCTTCCAGGTAGAGGTCTTTGACAAAGACGGTCTTTTATTGGCAAAATACCCCTTTGGCGAAATACCGGTGCGCGTTGCGTCTTTGCCGGCTTCAGCTACAGAATTGCCGCCAACCGTACTGGGTTCTGAAATTGCCCTTGCCGGGTATGAAATTAGCCCGAAAGAAATCAACCCCGGAGACACAGTGAACATTGTATTGTATTGGCGCTCTTTAGAGCCTGCCGATTTTGATTATACGGTTTTTGTTCATTTAATTTCATCTGATGGAACAGTGTACGCTCAACACGATTCTCAGCCAGCCAACAGTCAAATTCCCGTTACCCAGTGGACGGCGGGCGAAGTTATTGCCGACCCTCATACATTAACAGTTGCCGCAAACGCCCCCCCCAGCGAATATCAGTTGCGTATAGGAATGTACCGTTGGGATACCGGAGAACGGCTGCCGGTTGAAAACGATGTCAGCGGACAAAACGCAATAATTGTACCGGGAGCGACGATTCAATGAACGTGGATTCCCCCTCGCGCCTTACCAGCCGCGATGCGCCCTTGGCTGCATTCTTAGCCCTGCTTCTCTTTGGCATCTATATCTTCAACTTTGATGGCACTCTCCACAGCACTGATGGGCTATCGATGTTTGCCGTCGCCGAAAATTTGGTCAAACACAGCTATTTTGATACCCATCAGTTGACTCCCCTGCAAAAAGGTATGAAGAAAAGCGAGTCTAAAT
>DUEH01000224.1 GCA_011192195.1 Chloroflexota bacterium
CTCAACATCAGATTCAACCAGACCCCATTGATCGCTGCGCGGCCTGGACAATGACCGCCATCCATACCCTGCATCGCTACAATTCTCTGCTCAGAAATGAGTGGCGAGAGCGGGTTTACACCTACCTTTTGCGTGAAGCGACGCAAGACACCCCCTACGCTCAACAATGCGCCGGACTCTATCGCCGGTGGGAAGGGCAGCGACCCTATAAGCGTCCGGCCAATGCCCCAAGCGACCAGGATTACGCCATCTATCGCCGGGTGGAATTTGATCGCTTTTTGGAAGAAGCGTTGGTAGAACTACCAAATTCGCTGCGCAGGCGCTGGTTAGAAGCGGCTCAAAAGGCTAAAGCCGCCTCTCTGCCCGCTTACCAACGCCAGATGAGCATCCTGGCGCGTTTAGACCCCGGGCCCTACGGCGAAAGCATCGTCCCTATCCCTTTGGGTAATGCGCAAGTGGGCATTATTCATCGGGGGCGTTATTATTTGCTTCCGCTTTGCGCGCCCGGTACAACCCAAATGCCTGATGTCTCCGCTGTACGAGCGCAACTTGCCGCGCTAATGCAGCGCAAGCCGGAATTGCCCGCTGTCTCCCTCATCCCCCTGGCAGAAACGCCGCGCGCTCACTTGCCTGACCTGCAAGAAAAATCAGACGCCGCCTTTCGGCAAGCGCTGGATGCTTTGCAGCAAGCGCCTATCCTCATCAATTGCGATACGCTCTCTCAATCGCTGCCTCTGGCGCAGCTTAGGCAAGGCGCAGAGCGCGGAATTGGTAGTCACCCTTTGACCATTCTTGATGCCGGACAGACTTTTGTCTTTGACCAATCGCATATCTTTTTTGACGGCGTTGGCGGAGCCGCTTTGTCCGAAATTATGACCAATGAAGCGGCTGAGTGGGCCGTTTATCTCAACACGCTTCCCCCGCCCCAACCGGCCCAACCCGCGCCAAGACCCTTGACCTTGAATTTTCAGCCGGAGCAGTTGAATTTACCCCATCGACAGGCAGAGGCCGTTGCCGAAAGTGATGCCGTCAACCTGAAAGCTATTCAATCTCTGCGCAAACTTTTCAAACGCCGTAACGATCTGCTGCAATTTACCGTCAATGATCTATTGTCGCTGTACCGCGCCATCCACGCCTGTACCTATCGCCCTTCGGCGGACATCCTGACCGAACTGCAAGCGCTGGCTAATGATGGCGGTCCAAAATCGGCGGCTGCGTCAGTCGCCTTAAAAGCCATTTCGCCTGAAAATCAGCGCAACCCGGCCATTCTCATCCCCGTGGACGCCAGCCAGCGCTCTCCCCGCGACCGGCTTTATCCTATGAACTTTGAAGTTCCTCTGGAAGAGTTGGATTTGCTGACCCTCCACCAGCAGTCCATTCAATTTTTGAAGGCATATAAAATCGGCAGCGCGGACTACGCCCAATTTGACCGGGTGCAGCGCCGGTATCTGGCAATGCTGGCCGGATTTGGCGCAGTAATGAGTCGCGCCAAAGAGATTGCCATTGCCGGCGAAGCGGCGAGTGTGGGAACCGTGAAGCTTTTAGCCCACCTGCCCACCCCCCTGCAACGCCTGCTAGATAGCGTGCCGGGCCAATTTGACCTGCTGAACGACCTGATCAAAGGCCGCGAAATCTTCTCTAATGTGGGGAAGGTAGCCTCTACCAGCACCTTAACCCGCTTCATTACCGCCAAAGATGACAATGAAAAGAAAATCCTGGCCTGGGGCATCCTCACCGATGCTCAGGGCGTGATGCGCATATCCTTGCGTGATTTTCGCCCGCATGTAATAATGCTGGTAGAATTAGGCTATGGAGAGTTGGCTTCGCGGATAACGCAAGATTATCTCAACGCCTATACTTTTGGCTTGAATAAGTATATTCAGGAATTATACCGCATTACCCTCGCCGGTCAGCCCTCCGACAGCTAACATCCTCTTTTTTTGTTCTTTTCCAATTTTATTCACAACTCATTATTCATCATCCTTTGGAGTCTTCAACTATGGCTGACGAATCCCTCATTGGGCGTCAACTTAATAACTTTAAAATAGAAAGCCTTATTGGGCAGGGCGGAATGGCGACGGTTTATGTTGGGCGTGATGTCAAACTGAATCGTCCGGTAGCTATTAAGGTCATCGACGCGCGTTTTCGGGATAATCCCGCTTACGCGCAACGCTTTGTGCGTGAAGCCCAGTCCGTATCGGGCTGGCGACACGAAAATATTGTGCAGATTTACTACGCCGATGATGAAGACGGCCTGTACTATTTTGTGATGGAGTACATTGACGGCGAAGACCTGAGCAAAAAAATGGCCGCTGTCGCCAAACAGGGTGAATTTTTAGCTCATTCAGAAGCGTTGCGCATTGGCAGAAGCGTGGCTAACGCGCTGGATTACGCGCATCAAAAAGGCGTTATTCACCGCGATGTAAAACCGGCCAACATCCTCATTTCCAAGGAAGGGCAAGTAGTTCTGAGTGATTTTGGTCTGGCGTTAATTGTGGCGGAAGGAACGCTGGGAGAAGTTTTTGGTTCCTCTCACTATATTGCTCCGGAACAGGCGCGTCGCTCCGCCGATGCCGTCCCCCAATCGGACCTTTATTCATTGGGCGTTGTTCTCTACCAAATGCTGACCGGTGTAGTTCCCTTTGACGACCCTTCTCCTACCGCTGTCGCTTTGCAGCATCTTACTCAACCGCCTCCTCCGCCCAGAGATGTCAACCCTGGTCTCAATCAGGAGATTGAATCTGTTCTGCTGAAAGCCTTAAGCAAATCCCCCACCGAGCGCTACCAAAGTGGCGCAGCGCTGATAGGCGCTCTGGAAGCGGCGCTGCAAAATGCCTCGCCCTCACATTCCGCTGCCCCTGCAACGGTGAATCGGGATGATAACCTGATTGGGTTGCAACTGGATGAATATCGCCTGGAAGAACTCCTGGGCAAAGGCGGAATGGCGGCGGTTTATCAGGGCGTGGATGCGCGCTTGAATCGTCGCGTTGCGCTTAAGGTCATTGACACCCCCTACCGCGC
>DUEH01000225.1 GCA_011192195.1 Chloroflexota bacterium
TGCCATTGACGATCCTCACTGGATCAGTCCCGGTCAGATATTGCTTGTTCCGCCCAGAGGGTCGTGATGATAAAGTCCAAAAAACAGCGGCGGCGTCTCGTAGCCGGGTTGCTGCTGGGCCTGGCTTTGGGATTGCTTGTGAGCGCTCTGCTGTGGCTTGACCCCTTCTTTCTGGCGCAATGGGGGCATCAAAACCGCAACCTGCTCTACAGCCCCTATCCGGTCAGCGGACACACAATCATTGTGGCTATTGACGACCAAACGCTGGACGCCTACGGCCGCCTGGGAGACTGGCCCCGCGCCCGCCACGCCGCCCTGATCGAAGAATTGCGCCTCGCCGGGACGCGGGTCATCATCTTTGATATTGTTTTTGCCGACGCAGCCGACGACGATCCCATTCTGGCCGAAACCATTGAGCGGGCGGGCAATGTGATCCTCCCGGTATTGGGTCAAGGTCAGCCCATCCCTTCTGCTACTGGACTGACCGGCTACCGGCAAATATTGCAGCCGTCTCAAAATCTGGCAGAGGCGGCGCAGGCTTTGGCTCACGCCAACATCTTGAGCGATCAGGATACGCTCGTTCGCCGCGTACCTTTGTTGATTGAGGGGGATGATCACCATTACTATGCCTTGTCGCTGCAAGCGATGATTGAATTTTTGCGCCTTCCCTTGCCGGAGCCATCCCCTCAAAAGAGACATTTGGCCTTGAAACCAGGTTGGGATGCGCCGGTTGACGCAGAGGGAGGGATGTTGATCAACTACGCCGGGCTGCCATCCACCCTCTCCCCAACCAGCGACCAGCCGTCCACTTTCACCCTTTTATCTTACCGCGACGTGTTAGAGGGGCGGATTAACCCAGAGGTTCTGGCCGATAAAATTGCGCTGGTGGGGGTAATGGCTACCGGCGAACCGGACCAATACGGCGCGCCCACTGGCGAGGGGCAAGCGATGTACGGCGTGGAAATTCACGCCAACGCCATCGAAACCTTGCTGCAAGGCCGATTCTTGCGCTATCAGGAACGCCTGAGCGCCGCATTAGTCGTTATGGCGCTGTCTCTGGCGGGCGGTTTGCTTTGGACGCATACTCGCCCCTTGCCGGGAGTTCTGTTGGCCGTATTAGCGGGATTCGCGTATTTTCTGGCGGCCACGCTCGCTTTCGATTTTTACGGCTTGCTGCTGGATATGCTCTACCCCTATCTGGCTATCCCCCTGACCTTGATAGCCGGGCTGGGCTACCGCGTCATCTTTGAGGAGCGTGAAAAGCGGCAAATCATTCGCCTCTTCAATAGCAAGGCCACGCCCCAGGTAGTGCAGCAGATCATTGCGGCGGCGGAAGAAGGCACGCTGCGCATGGACGGCGAGCAGCAGGAAGTCACCATCCTTTTTGCCGACATTCGGGGCTACACTCAACTGGTGGCTGACATGCCCCCTCGCCAAATGCTGCTGACCGTAAATGAATATCTACGCATTGTTGGTCTGGCCCTGATCCGCCATCAGGGAACGCTCAACCAATACGCCGGCGACCTGATTATGGCTATCTTCAACGCGCCGCTGGCCCAGCCGGACCACGCGCTGCAAGCCGTGCAGGCCGGGCTGGCTATTCAAAGCGATTTGGCCGATTTTCAGGCTTCGCCGCGCGGCGCAAAGCTGCCCCAGGTTAGTTTCGGCGTGGGAATTTGCACCGGCTCGGTAGTGGTGGGCAACGTGGGCTTTGAGCAGCGCTACGATTACAGCGCGGTTGGCGATTCGGTTAATCTGGCTTTTCACATCACCAGCGCCGCCCTTCCGGGTCAGGTTTTGATCAGCGATACAACCTATCAACAGGTCAAAGACAAAGTGCAAGCCGATGAGGGGCAGACCATTCCGGTCAAGGGAAAAAGAAAGACCATCACGGCTTATCGGGTGTTTGGAACGAAGGTAGACAGTAGACAGTAGACGGGGGACAATGGCTCGTAGTTAGCCACGCAACGTAGTGGAGTGGCGTTTTACGACGGCCGAAGGTCAAACTACGGTACTCCAACGTTACGTACCTAACTACAAACTCATTTACACGGGAGAAGCAGGATGAACACACTCAACCGGGTTGCGGTCAGCATTGGGCTGCTGGCGATAATGGCCCTTCTGCTGGCTTTTATGCTCTCGCCGCCGTCCTTCTTCGATGCGGCCCAGGCCCTGGTTGCCTACGGGCGCATCTACCTCCTGGTCAACCAAAACCGGGCTATTCCCGCAGCGGGGGGACTCTTCTTGCTCTGCGCCCTCTGGCTGGGTCTGGTTCTCTTTCTCCGCGCTCCTGATAAGGTTGTCATTCAGCGGGTTGGGCGCGGACAAGCCGAACTAGAGGTGAAAACGGTGGAGCAGGCCGTGGCCCGTCGTCTGGACGGACTGGAAACGCTGCGCCATCTCAAATTGCGCGTGACAGGCTACGAGGCGGGCGTTATTGTTCATCTGGTTTATGATTTACGCGATGCCTTCAACGTGCCGCAAGCAGTGGCCGACATCAACGCCGTCATTCGGGAAGAAGTGGAAGGGCGATTGGGGGTGCATTTGCTGGACATTCAACACAAAGTGGGAGGCGCGCCCTATCCCGGATCGAACAAAGCGCAGCGGATAGTATCATCAACGGAGACGCTCCAACTGGCGACGGGAGAAAACGCCCCCGACCCCCAGGATATTGCCCGGCAACTGGAAGAGAAACTTCTTGATCTGGACGAGGTGCGCGACGCGCGCGCCGTAGTAAAACGCTACCCGGAGGGCGTCTATGTTCATCTGGGACTGGTCTTTGGCCCCGACGCCAAGGTCCCCGCCGCAGTCGCTCGCAGCGATAAACTGGTGCGGGAAGAAATAGAAGGCCGATTGAAACTCAAGGTGCTGGATATACGCAGCGCCAGTCAAATCGAAGCCTGAGCAGCAATGAGGGATTGAATAATGGCCCAACAAATCCTGATCGTTGACGACAATGAGCAAAATCTTTATATGCTGCAAGTCCTGCTACGAGGACACGGCTGTGAAGCTGTCTCCGCTGCCAACGGGGCCGAAGCCCTGGAACAGGCCCGGCGTCGCCCCCCCGATATGATCATCGCCGATATTCTAATGCCGGTGATGGATGGTTTTACCCTGTGCCGTCAATGGATGGCGGACAGCCAACTGAAAGACATCCCCTTTGTCTTCTACACCGCTACCTACACCGATGCCAAAGACGAGGATTTTGCCCTAAGTCTGGGAGCGACGCGCTTTATTATCAAGCCAATGGAGCCGGACTTGTTCATCGAAGTGATTAGAGACGTACTCAAAAATCATCAAACGGGCAGGTTGACCCCGCCCCCGGAAGTGCAACAAGAAGAAACGATCTATCTCAAAGAGTACAATGAAGCGCTCATCCGCAAACTGGAAGACAAAATGGCGCAGTTGGAAGAGAGCAACCAGCAACTTACAAGTCTATACGAGCAGGCGCAGCAAGAAATCGTCGAGCGCAAGAAAATAGAAACATCGCTAAGAAAAAGCGAAGCCAGACTCGCTGAAGCGCAGCGCATTGCCCATTTGGGGAATTGGGAGTGGAATATACCCACCGGCAAATTGCATTGGTCTGATGAAGTTTATCGCATCTTTGGAGTATCGCCCCAGGAATTTGACGCCACCTACCAAACATTCATCCAGAGTATTCATCCCGATGACAGAGATTTTGTAGAAAAATCAATTGACGCCGCCTTGAATGAAAAACAGCCTTATAATATCGAATGTCGTATTCCAAGACCCAGTGGCGAGCAGCGGATGGTTCACGCTCAAGCCGAAATTACCTTTACTGAAGCAGGTCAGCCTGTTCAGATGATTGGCACAATTCAAGACATTACCGAAGCCAAACAACTGGAAGATCAACTTCACCATTCTAAAAAAATGGAAGCCATTGGCCGTCTGGCCGGCGGAATAGCCCATGACTTCAACAATCTCTTAACGGCCATCCTGGGCTACAGCCAATTCCTGATAAACGATCTCGATAAGAATAGCCCCTTGCGTCAAGATGCAGAAATGATCAAGCAGGCCGGAGAGCGGGCCGCCGCGCTGACCCGCCAACTTTTAACCTTTAGCCGCAAGCAGCCGCTTCAACCGCAGATAATCAGCCTTAATCACATTGTCACCAACGTTGAAAAAATGTTACAACGTTTGCTCAACGAAAATATTGAACTGCTCACTATTCTGGAACCGGAATTAGGGCAGGCAGAAGCGGACCCCGGGCAAATTGAGCAGGTTATTCTAAATTTAGCTATCAATGCCCGCGACGCTATGCCGCAGGGCGGCAAATTGATTATAGAAACAGGCAACACCTATCTGGATGAAGCCTACGTTCGCCAGCACATTGATGTAGAGGCCGGCTCGTATGTTGAATTGACCGTAAGCGATACCGGCATTGGCATAGACGCAAAAACGCAATCTCATATCTTTGAGCCTTTTTTCACCACCAAAAGTGAAGGGAAAGGAACAGGATTGGGACTGGCCACCGTACACGGCATTGTCAAACAGAGCAAGGGACATATTAAAGTTTATAGCGAACCGAACTATGGCGCAACCTTCAAAATTTACCTCCCGCAAATCAAAAAGATATTCACAAACGCAAAATCCAGTCAGGCCAAAGCGAAATCCTGTAGAGGGACAGAGACAATTCTCCTGGTTGAAGATGAAGAGATAGTCAGAGATCTGGCTTATACAATTTTAACAGGACACGGCTACACAGTACTACAAGCCGGTGATGGCAGCGAGGCGCTTTCCATTGCTCAACAACACCCTGAAGCAATTCACTTACTGCTTAGCGATGTTGTGATGCCCAAAACAGGAGGAATAGCCTTAGCTTCTCAACTCAAGGCCATCCATCCGGAAACTAAAGTTCTATTGATGTCCGGCTATTCGATTAACATTGTCGAAAGACAAGCTATACACGGGATAGATTCCAGCTTCATTAACAAACCATTTACAGTGGTCTCCCTGTCCCGCGCGGTGCGAGAGCTATTAGACCAATAGCCACACGCAACTATTAGTATCCACAACCAACAATTCAACGTATGTTGAGGCAGACCGCCCTGATGCGGCCTCATTTTGTTGAAATAAACATTATCGCCTGTATAATGACAAAAAATCAGATTTCAAGTATCCTTCTAAGTAGTAAAAAAGTACTTACGGGACATACTTATGACAGATAACATCTTAAACATTGGAAAAGTTATACTAGATTTAGATAATGGGCAGTTAAAAGGCCCAAACGGTCAATGCCACTTAAACCGGATGGAAATAAAATTATTAAGCGCATTTATGCGCCACCCTGGTAAAGTATTGACCCGCGCCTTTCTGATGAAAGCAGTTTGGGAAACCGACTATCTGGGCGACACCCGAACTTTAGACGTCCACATCTCATGGCTTAGAAAAAAGCTAAAGAAGTGCGCCAGTCAACAGCAATATCTCAAAACAGTTCGAGGCGTTGGGTATTGGTTGGGGGATGCCTGATGAAATTTTCTTTCCCTTTCAAAGCAAAGATTGCAGATGAGGGATGAAGACTCTGCCTTGAGCAAAGCCGAAGGGATGTAAGGAGAATACCGTGACCTTTTCCAAAACAAAAACAATTATAATTGTCATAGCGCTGGCTATTCTACTCTTAGCCAGTTTGGTTCTGATGCAGAAAGCTCCGCCCGCCGAATCAAAAAACGCGGCAATTCAAGCGACAGTTACTATTGAAAAA
>DUEH01000226.1 GCA_011192195.1 Chloroflexota bacterium
AGTTGGGGGAGGGCTAAAATTTTTGTTATCAAAATTACATTGTATTGACAAACCTGAATGGCTATCATACAATCAATCTATAGTTTGAGTAATGTCCATCATCGTTTAGACAAGGAAAAGCAACAATGTTGCAGCAACAAACTCGCCGTGAAAAGCATATGAAATGGTTGCGTCATTCATTAACGCGCACATCGCCAATTCTTGAAGATAGATTATCGCGCGCTAAAAAAACTGCTCATCAGGTTGCGCGGCTTCTAAAAGAAAATTATGATGTAAATCGGGTGCGCCTTTTTGGCTCATTGCTTCATCCAGATCAATTTCACGCCGATTCAGATGTAGATTTGGCAGTAGAAGGGTTGACGATGGCTAACTACTGGGACGCTTTGGCCGACGTGTTATTTTTCGACAGCGAATTCATAATTGATCTGGTTGATCCGGAAACTTGCCCTTCGGCTATTTGGGATATTGTTGAACGTGAAGGAGTTGACCTCTGAACAAGGGATTGCTTGATTTGCATCACCGTATTGAAAATGAGCTTGACGATTTAGAACGGATAGTTCGTCTAGCTGACAAAGCTTGGCAAGGGGCGCGACGTTATCCAGATGAGCAAAGGCATTTCCTTGATTCACTTGCTCTGAATTTTCACGGCTTTTATCACGGATTGGAGCGCATTTTTGAGGCGATTAGCCGACGCTTTGATCCTGTTTTTCCGTCTGGAGAACGGTGGCACAGCGATTTACTAAAACAGATGGGACAGGAAATCCCTGGTGTAAGACCTGCCGTTTTGTCTACTGAAACAATAGGCAAGTTGGATGAATTTCTCGCATTTCGACACCGTGTCCGCAATTTATACACGTTTAATTTAGATGCTGAGCGACTGCGCATCCTTCTCCAGCGATTACCAGACGCCTGGTTTAGCGCAAAAACTGATTTGGAAACATTCAATAGCTTGCTGCGACAAGCGGCTTCAGACAAGAATGAATAGCGAAATTCAGACGCTTAATGGCTACAGCGGCGCAGCTATGAATGCGATCGCCTGGGGAACGACCTTGCAACCAGCTGTCTGCGAAGCCTGCGACTGGCGATACCTTTTGCCTCAAAACAGCTTACCCCGTCAATGCCCTCACTGTCGGCAGGCCGAACTCACGCCTCTTGAAAATATGACCGCCGACCGCCGACCACCGACCGCCGTGAACGCTTTCCCTTCTCCACCGGAATTGCTCATCCCCTTTCAGGTTTCCTCAGAAAAATTAGCCCGGGCCGTCAGTGATTTTGCCAACGGCATCCCCTTTGCTCCCGCCGATTTGAAAGCAGCCAACTTACAGTCGCGTTTGCAGCGCGTGTACCTGCCAATGTGGCTGCTGGATAGCGCTGTGCAAGCGACCTGGCAAGCCGAAACGGGCTTTGATTACGATGTAGTCAGCCATCAAGAGCGTTATGACCAGAACAGCAGAGAATGGCTTTCTGAAAAGACTACCGAAACGCGAATTCGCTGGGAACCGCGACTGGGGCGACTGATTCGCGCCTACCACAACATCCCCCTTCCGGCTCTGGAAGCGCATCCCGCTCTGGAACAGCGTTTGGGCGCGTATAGTCTGGACGATGCAGAACCCTACGCCCCCGACGCTATTGCCGAGTCGCTGCTGCGCTTGCCGGACCTATCCCCCAACGACGCCTGGCCCGAAGCCCTTCCCGCTCTGCAAAACGCCGCCAGCGACGAGTGTCGCCGCGCCGCCAAAGCCGAGTACATCCGCGAGTTTCGATGGCGCGCGGACTATCAAGACCAGAACTGGACTCAACTGCTGCTGCCGGTCTACGCTACCTACTATCTGGATGACCAGGACACGCCCCAACCCATCCTCATCCACGGCCAAACAGGGCGTCCAGGCGGCGCGCGGCGAGCCTCGATGAAGCGGGCGCAGCGATTGAGCTTGCTCATCGGCGGTCTGGCAATCATCTTTTTTCTGGGCGCTTTGTTTGCAGCGGCGGCTTCTTATTTTGAAGAGGCCTTGTTTGCTTTTGGCGTATTGGGCTTGGCGCTGGCTTTTATTACCGCGTTGCTGGCCTTGACGCCAATTGTGATTGTCTGGCAGTTCAACCAGAGACAAAAAGAGCGAGACTTATCGTAAAAATCAGTGACATCTGTCACTAGAAAAGTAGAAGCAGGTAGGGTACAATGTTAATGAAGAATGAAGAATGAAGAATGAAGAGCTTACCTGTACAGCAGGACGTTTTCATCCTTTATTTCACAGAAGCCACCTGTGAAGTGGGCTTCACACGCACCAGATGTAAACGGCTCGTAGTGAGCCTCGCAGCGACAGCGAAGTGGCGTTTCACGGCGGCGCTCCACTACGTTACGTACCTAACTACAAGCCCATTTACACAGGAGACCGATAATGCTAAAAGTACAAGACCTGATGACCCCCAATCCCGTAGCTGTCAGCCAAGATACTTCCCTCAAAAAGGTGTGGAAATTGATGAAAGTGGAAGACCATCGTCACTTGCCGGTAATAAATCGGCAGGGTGAATTGACAGGCATTATCACCGACAGAGATCTGCGGCTGGCAATGAATTCCCCCTACGTGCTGCACGAACGCAAAGAGGATGAACACTTGCTGGCAAGCAATACCGCTTTGGGAATTATGACAGACAAGCCTTTCACCGTTGCCCCGAACGACCCCGCCTACCAGGCCGCCGAAATTTTAGGTCTGCATAAATTTGGCGCGCTGCCGGTGGTAGAAGGAAAAACGCTTGTTGGCATCATTAGCGTCACCGACTTTTTAGCGCAGTTCATTGTTGAACAGACAATGTAATAAAGGCAGAAGGATGAAGGATGAGGGATGAATTTCATCCCTCATCCTTTACAGGAGCAAACAGACTATGGAATTTGGCGTTCCCAAAGAAGTGCGAGACCTTGAAATGCGGGTGGGATTGACTCCGCCCGGCGTGTCGGCGCTGGTGAAGGCCGGACATACGGTTTACGTGGAAAAAAAGGCTGGCGCTGGCGCCGGCTTTAAAGACGCCGCCTACCGAGAGGCCGGCGCGCAAACGGTCTATTCGGCGGCAGAGGCTTATGGTCGGGCCGATGTAGTGGTGAAAGTGACTCGCCCGGCGGCCCAGGAGCATACCCTGTTTCGAGAGGGGCAGGTCTTATGCTCTTTCTTCTCGCTTCAAACCGCCTCGCCCGACCTGCTGGAAGCCCTGATGAGCCGCCAGATAACCGCCGTCGCTTACGAAATGATCCGGGAAGAGGATGGCGCGCATCCGGTGATGGCCCCTACCAGCGAAACAGCCGGTCGTCTGGCTCCAATCATCGCCGGTAAATTGTTGATGAGCCGCAGGGGAGGGCGGGGCGTGCTGCTCAGCGGCATCCCCGGCGTTCCCCCGGCGGCGGCGGTTATTGTGGGCGGCGGCGACTTGGGCGCCAATGCGGCCCGCGCCTTTTCGGGACTGGGCGCGCAGGTGACAGTACTGGATACCGACCCCAAGCGGCTGCAATATCTGGACGAACTCCTCGGCTGCCGGGTAACGACGATGTTTTCCAATGAATACAACCTGAAGCGCGTGGCTAAATTCGCCGATGTGCTGGTGGGCAGCGTTTCTATCACCGGCCACCGCGCGCCGATTTTGATCACGCGAGAGATGATCCGCAGTATGCGCCCCGGCTCCGTCTTCATTGACTTTGCCATTGACAGCGGCGGCAGCGCTGAAACCAGCCGCCCCACTACCCTGCGCGACCAGACCTACGTGGCCGAAGAGGTCATTCATTACTGCGTGCCTAATGTCACCGCGTTGGTGGCTCGCACGGCCAGCTACGCCCTCACCAACGCCGCCCTCCCCTACCTGCTTGGCGTGGCGGAATGCGGCCTGCCGGAAGCTTTTGACTGCAACCCGTCTCTGGTACGAGGCGTAAATCTATACCAGGGCAAGCTGGTCAACCCGGATGTGGCCGATTCGCTGGGACGAGCATTTGAAGGCAATATCCTCTCCGGAGGTGCGCTATGACCGGCAGCGCAATTTATCGGGGCAAAGTCACCGACGCCAAAAGCGCCCTGGCCCACATCAAATCGGGCGACCGGGTTTATATTGGCGGCGGGTCCGGCGTTCCCATCACTCTGGTCAACACCCTCACCGAATACGCTCCCTCTTTGCGAGATGTAGAAATTGTCCACGTCCTCATCTTTGCCGACGCGCCCTACGTGGCTCCCGAATATCAGGCATCCTTCCGCCATAACGCCCTCTTCATCGGCCCTTCGGTGCGTGAAGCGGTGCAAGCCGGCCGGGCCGACTTTACGCCCATCTTCCTGTCAGAAATCCCCGACCTCTTCCGCGATGGCGCGCTGCCCATTGACGCAGCCTTGATCTCCGTATCGCCGCCCGACCCCCACGGCTTTTGCAGCTTTGGCGTGGAGGTAGGAACCAGCAAGCCGGCCGCCGACTCGGCGCGGCTCATCATCGCCGAAGTGAACCGGCAAATGCCTCGCACTCTGGGCGACAGCTTCATCCACATCAGCCGTCTGGACCACGTTGTGGAAGTGGATTATCCGCTGCCGGAAGCGCCGCAAGGGGGCAGTTCCGATCTGCATTTGCGCATCGGACAGCGCATTGCCGAAATGATTCCCGATGAAGCGACGCTGCAAATGGGCATCGGCAGCATCCCCGACGCCGTGTTGAAAAATCTGGGCAATCATAAAGACTTGGGCGTCCACACCGAGCTTTTCTCCGACGGTGTAATTGATATGGTGGAGCAGGGCGTGATCACCTGCGCCAAGAAGACCTTCCATCCCGGCAAAATTGTGGCCGGATTCCTCTTTGGCTCAAAGCGCTTGTACGACTTTGCCAACAACAACCCCATCATCGAACTGCATCCCACCGATTACGTCAACGACCCCTTCAATATCGCCAAAAATGACAAGATGGTCGCCATCAACTCGGCCATCGAAATTGACCTGACCGGTCAGGTGTGCGCCGACTCCATCGGCCCGCGCATCTACAGCGGCGTGGGGGGACAAGTGGATTTCATTCGCGGGGCGGCCCACTCCAAAGGGGGATTGCCCATTGTCGCCTTCCTCTCTACGGCCAAAAACGATAGCATCAGTCGCATTACGCCGATGCTCAAGGAAGGCGCCGGCGTGGTGACCACTCGCAACGACGTGCATTACGTGGTCACGGAATACGGCGTGGCCTTATTACACGGTAAAACCATCCGCCAACGCGCCAAAGAGCTGATCAACATCGCCCATCCCAAGTTCCGGGAAGCGTTGACCAAGTCGGCGGGTGAGTTGGGATATTTATAAAGGATGAAGGATGAAGGCAGAAGGATGAAAGTCTCGTTCCCGAACTCTGTTTGGGAACGAGACTTCATTCGTTATTTGTAACCAGAAACCAAAAACCAGAAACCAAAAACCAGAAACAAGGAACCAGAAACCATAATGCAACCCATTAGCGCCTACAAACAAGCGCTCAACTACATTTACAGCCACACTAATTTTGAACGCAAACAGATGCCCAAATACGATATGACCACGCTGGATTTATCGCGGGTGACAACGTTGTTAGAGAAACTGGACAACCCGCACCATCAGTATCCGGCGCTGCTCATTGCCGGAACAAAGGGCAAAGGCTCTACCGCAGCTATGAGCGACAGCATCATTCGCGCGGCAGGTTACAAAACCGGACTGTACACTTCGCCGCACCTGCACAGTTTCAGAGAACGAATTAAGATGGATGGAGAATTGATTTCAGAAGCGGATGTGGTGGAATTGGTCAGGCAAATGCGCCCTTACGTTGACCCCATTGCGGGCATTACCGCCTGGGAAATTATGACCGCGCTGGCCTTTTTGGCCTTTGCCAGAGCCGGGGTTGATCTTGCCGTACTGGAAGTGGGCTTGGGCGGGCGATTGGACGCCACCAATGTCTCTAAGCCGTCCGTATCGGTGATTACTTCTATTAGCTATGATCACACCCACTTGTTGGGTAACACCTTCCCCCTTATTGCCCGCGAAAAGGCGGGAATTATCAAGCAACAGGGGCTGGTGGTCAGCGCTCCTCAATACCCGGAGGCAATGACCGAAATAGAGGCGGTATGCCGGGAAAAAGACGCGCGTCTCATTGTTGTGGGCGATGAAGTTTCCTGGCGCGTGGGGCGCGTTTCGCTGGATGAGCAAATTGTCTACCGAAACGGTCAGGCTTACGCCATCCCTTTGTTGGGGCGACATCAAGCGGTAAATGCCATTACCGCTCTGACAGCCGTGGAAGCCTTGCAGTCTAAAACAGACCTGCGTTTTTCAGATGAGGCAAAAAAAGAGGGACTGGCCGCTGTGCGCTGGCCCGGTCGGCTGGAGATTTTGAACAAAAACCCAATGTTCATTGTAGACAGCGCAATGAACGGCGATTCTGCCCGTAAATTGCGCCAAACACTAAGCGATTATTTTCCGGGCCGAAACCTGATCTTGATCTTCGGCTCATCCGGCGATCATCACTATTCGGCAATGTTAAAAGAATTGCTTCCTTACGCCGACCGCGTTATAGCCACGCAAGCTAACCACCCCCGCTCCACCTCACCCGAAATTTTGGCCGCTGTAGCGCAAACAATGGACCGTATGATTGAAACCGCCCCTACCGTTGCCCAGGCCCTGGATATGGCGCTGGCAAAGGCCGAGGAGCGCGATTTGATCTGCGTTGCCGGTTCTCTCTTTTGCGCGGCAGAGGCGCGTTACGTCTGGGCAGAGAAAGGAAACTTCCCTCTCCCGCCAACAGACCCGATTTAAACAATGAATAATGAATAATGAATAATGGGGATTGCAAATTGAAGTTGGTTTCTTTTCTTAGTCCAACTTTTCATTATTCATTGTTCACTGTTCACTGTTTTTAACTATGCGTCCGGCGATATCTATCCCTGTAACGCTTTCGATCATCTTCAGGCCGGGGCTGGAATTGACTTCCAGAATCAATGGCCCGGCGGCGGATTCCAGCAAATCAACCCCGGCGATGTCCAGACGCAACGCTTTAGCGGCGGCGAGAGCAAGGCGGGCATAAGCATTGGGTAAATCGTTAATTCCCTCTGCGCTGCCGCCCAGATGGGCGTTGGCTCGAAAATCGCCGGACCGGGCGCGGCGACGCATTGCGCCTGCAACTTCTTCCCCCACTACAAACACGCGAATATCCTGCCCCGCCGCTTCGGGTATGTATTGCTGAGACTGCATCACGCTATATTCTTCTCTGGCGCGTTTGAGCGCGGCAAAAGCTGCTTCCTCGTCATCGGCCAGCATCACGCCCTTGCCCCAGGTGCGGTCATTGGCTTTTAGAACC
>DUEH01000227.1 GCA_011192195.1 Chloroflexota bacterium
TGGCAGATGGGCCTTGTCTTGAAAGTCAGCCCCAAAGCCTTTGGCAGCGGCCGGTTGATCCCAATCACCCGGCGATAGATTGCTTCAATCTTGTTTTCACCGGCACATCAATCTCCACCCTTTTGATTCCCTTCTGATTCAACACCAGCCGGCTGCGCTTATACACTTTTTCTTTTTGGGAAGCCACAGCGGTATATTGAGAGACCAGGTTGAGATGATATACCTTGTGGCATAGAACGGGTATCAATTGGCCGTCGTCCAGGTAAGCCCGCTCGTGAACGGGTACGCCCATCTTATTCAAATAGGCGCGAATATCATAGCGCATAATGTCGTTAATGCCGGTGATTTCCGGCATATCCATAAAGACTTGTTTGAAAGCGTCGGTAAAGAGGATAATGTCTTTGGAATAACAAATGATATTTTCGCCCTGCCCATCGTTATCCAACTCGGTGATATGGTCCCGATTTCTGGCTATTAACACCGCTCCTGGAATATCATCTTCGCGCACAAAGGAAACCTTCTCCTTCAAAATCCCCAATCTATGCCGCCCATCCAGCGATTTGATGACAATCCGCCGATCGTACAGCGCGTTCAGAAGATATTTAGAGAAGATATTTCGGATTGATTCTTTGATTCTGTCTTTGAACATATAGCCAACCACCAGGGCAATGAAAAAGGGAAAGGTGAAATTTCCAAATTTGTATTGAAAGTAAAAGGCAACAATGGTGGCAAATATCATCGAAAGCCCGGCTGCGATGGCGTACACAATTTGCTCCAGCGCCGTCCCCTCGCGGCGAATACTGGTTGACAAGAACAGAATACTCGAGGCGCGCCGCTTCAAGACCGAAAGCCGGTAGGTGTATTCCTCATTGTCATCGCCCTCCTTCAAGATAGAGCGATAGCCGTGCGCCTTCCGATGCTTGAATTCTGACTGAACGCGCCGACTCAATTTGTGCTTGAAGTCGGCTTTATCGCCCTTTTTCAGGTATTCCCCGACAATTTGGAATAGTTCCACCGCGTGTTCTTCGATCAACAAGCTGATCGACTCGTCGGTCAACTGGTAAGCGGTGAAAATCGGCTCATCAACATTGGGCAAATTAAAGATCGCGTAGAAGGAACGATATTTGTCGGTGATCCTTTGGGTTTCAACCAGGAATTCTTCGACCAGGTTGTGGATCATCAAGTTGATCTTGCTACTGGGCGGGGCTTCGGCTATCCGCTTTTGGATCAAAATGAAATGATCTCTGATGGCGCTTTTGAGCATCGCGCTCAGGAACTTGAAGCTATCGAGCAAGCGAGCGTTACATTCAGGGCCCTTAGCCCAGTTTTCGGTAGCGGTGACAGCCTCGATGATGAGCAAGGGCGAGGCGGGATTTTCAACGAAATCCCTCAAGATCAAAGCAGGCGTCTTCAGGCGGATGTAATTCTGCGCGTCTCGATAGAACATCTTTTTTGAATAGGTATGGCGGTTGACGCCCAGGCTTTGGGGGATGAAAAAATAGGTCGAAATCCGGTAGTGGGTTTTGGTTCCCGGCAGCAGTTGATAGTCGAGTTTTATTTCAACCTGGTATTTGTCGTGGGCTTTTACAGCCTGCTCAATTGTTTTTATCATCTGCTTCTCCCCTTCAGTTCACCCGCTTGTACAACACAAAATACCACTTCAGATCGTCTTGAGCAAAGGGAAAATCCAGAGGCGCGGCCACAGCGACGCCCGCGCCATCCACCAATTGCAATTGCCATACCCCGCCGGGCGAGTTTGCGACCTGATATTTGATGTTGCCCGCTTTGTAGTACATAGCGCCGCTGTTTTCCGTCCAGTCGCCGGCGCTTGGGGCGCTTTCCGCTCGCAGGCCGCTGTTATGAACGCCGACCACCTTATAACCGTTCAAGGGCGTATTATTGGCGTCAACAACGGCAATATAAACATCAAAATCCAGGTGGTTAGTGGGGAAGGTATCCACTTCTGCCGCTTCAAAAGAGAAGGCGGGCGCGGGCGTTTCTGTGGGCGGTGGCGTTGGCGTTGGCAGCGCAGGGACAGGCGTATCGGTTGGAGGCAGGGGCGACGGCGCGGCTGTTGGCGTGTTGCCTGGCGCAGGGGTGGGGCTTGGAACAACCAGCGTTGGCGTCTCCGTGGGCAGGGGCGTGAAGGTGGGAGTAAAGGTGGGCGGCGGCGGAAGAGTCGCTGTTGCCGTTGCTTCCGGTGTAACATAAGATACCGGCGTGGGCGGAAGCGCTGCCGTTGGCGTTACGGCCAGGGGTTGGCTGGAGAGCATCCACAGAATTCCCCCGGAACTAACAACTACAAACAGGCAAGCGCCAATCAGCAAAGCAATACCAATTATGATGAGAATGTGTTTGTTTTTCAAGTTGACCTCAGTTGCGTGTTGCGTGTTGCGTCCCAATGCAGGTGATGGTAAACTAGGTTGTTGCAAATTGCAAACTACACAGGAGGCAACTTATGCAAGCGCTCATCATCGCCGGTGGCAGAATTAAAGCTGATAAAGCTCTCTTCATTGAAACAGGTATCTCTAAAAAAGCGTTGCTCCCCATTGGCAACAAACCGATGATCCAATGGGTGGTCGATGCGTTAATGGGGTCCAAATACGTCGACGGTCTGGTCATTGTTGGCTTAAAGCCGGGCAGTTTTGACGACGCCAATATACCGGTGCGTTATGTAGAAGATCGGGGCAACATCATTGACAATGGGCTGGCAGGTATGGCCGCCATCGAGGAAGTAGAGCCGGATTACAAAAAATTCATCGTCTGCTCATCCGATATTCCCCTGTTGACCCCTTCGCTGGTAGATGAATTTGTGGAAACTTTTCAGCAACAGGAATACGCCGATGTTTATTATCCCCTGGTGGAAGAAAAGGTCATGGAAGCGCGATTCCCCGGCTCTAACCGCACCTTCACCCCAATGAAGGGCGGACGCTACGCGGGCGGCGACATCTTCTTTTCTGATAGAGAAATTGCCAAAGCGAATCAGGAATTTTTACGCGGACTGACCGGACAGCGCAAAAACTTTTTTGCCCAGGCTCGGATGATTGGCTTCACCTTCATTTTTAAATTTATATTTAAAATGATGGATATCCACGAAGCCGCCGCGCGCGCATCAAAAGTAGCCGGCGCTACGGGCCGCGCCCTTGAGTACCCGCGCGCAGAAGTGGCAATGGATGTGGACAAGCTGCACCAATACCTGCTGGTAAAAGAAATACTTGAGGAAAAACAGGCGTGAACAAGCTGAAGACTCTTGATGCCGTCTGGAGCGCTCAATTGGCCTTGCCTCAAGGCAACCAAAAATGGCGATGGGCCGCTAAAATTGCCCATCTGGGCGATGGAACATTGGTCTTTGGCGGTCTGGCGCTGGTTTACTGGCGGGGGTGGCAATTCAACAGGCCATCCTTGCAAAACGCGGTCTTTGCTGTTTTGCTCAGCATCATTGCTGTCGCTCTGGTAGTCATCATCATCAAATACACCCTGCGCCGGGAACGCCCCCGCGACCCAAGCGGCTTTGTCACCATTCAGTACGACAAATACAGCTTCCCCTCCGGTCACTCCGCGCGAATGGCTTCGCTGGCTGTAGCCGTTTTGTTTTTCAACCCGCCATTGGGTATCGCCTTAAGCGTTGCAGCGGTGATGATTGCCGCCGCCAGAGTGCTTGTTGGCGTTCACTATTTGAGCGATGTGCTGGTTGGGTTGCTGCTTGGCGCGGTTATGGCAGTTTTGGTCAATGCAGGGTTGGAGATGTTTTATTAGGCTGAACGGTAGAACCGGTATGAAATTGAAGCGGAATGATTGGCTGGCGATCTTGTTCCTGTGTTTGCTGCCTCTTTTCTATTTTGCTCCTGCGGTATTTGGCGGGCAAACTTTTTATTTGCATGATATTTCCATTGATTACACCCCTCTGAATATTTTCAACACCCAAACCCTGCTAAAAGGCGAACTTCCCCTCTGGAATCCCTACCTTGACGGCGGCTTCCCCTTTGCCGCCCAGACTGAATCAGCGCCATTGTATCCCTTGAATCTGATATTACTGCTCCCTCTGCCGCTAACAACAACCAACACCTGGTACATTGTGGTCCATTACGCGCTGGCAGGCGTTTTTACTTATCTGTTAAGCAGATTTGCATTGCGCCTGAAATCGGCGCCCGCGCTTGTTGCCGGATTGATCTTTGCCTTCAATGGCTCAATGATTGCCCAGTTGACCAACTTCACTTTGGTGGCAACGCTTGCCTGGATGCCTCTTGTTCTGCTTTTGTACATCCTCGCCCTGGATAAAGCAAAAATCATTTACGTAGTTGCCGCCAGTCTGGCAATGAGCGCGCAACTATCAAAATCGCATCCGCAGATTGCGCTTTATACAGCGGGAATTTTGGCGCTTTATGCGCTCTTTGCGGTAATTGTAAATTTTCGCAAGGGAAAAGGGACTTATTCTTTGAGACCCTTATGGATTTTGTCCGCAGTTTTTGCCATCAGCGCCGGATTTTCAGCTTATCTGCTGTTGTACGCCTTTGAATTGATTCAGCGCTCTAATCGTTCTGAAGGCGTTACGTATCAGGTTATGACCTTTTTATCTTATCCGCCGGATTACCTGATAAAATTTTTCATCCCCAATTTTTGGGGATCGTTCAAGAATTACGTTGGTCGCGGAAACTATCCTGAGATGCACGCTTATGTTGGTATCTTGCCATTGCTGCTGCTTCCTTTTGCCTGGTTCAAGGCCAAAGATTGGCGGGTTTGGTTCTTTGGCTCCCTGGCGTTTATTTCACTTTTGCTCAGTTTTGGTAAGTACACCCCCCTTTACAACCCGCTCCCCTACGTTCCCCTGTTCAACTATTTTCGTGTCCCTGCGCGCTGGTTGCTGCTGCTTGCGTTTTCACTGGCTATTTTAGCGGCTTATGGCCTGCAATCACTGGGAGAAACAAGGGGAGCTTGGCCTCTCTTGAAACGACGGCGGGCGATGGGGGCGGTAGTTGTTGTTGCCCTGCTGGTAATTGGGGGCGCCTTAGCGCTGTGGAACGCCGACAGCTTGTTTTCCCAACCCGACGTTTACGCCAAATACAATTCGCTGGCAGCGCAGCAACCAGAAGCGCGTGATTACGAAATTGTCGTCAGCGCAGCAGGGGATGAAGCGGAAGAAGCAGCTTTTCAGCAGCGCGTTAAACGGGCTTACGCAGATATGCGACAGTCTACAGGGCTTTTTTTGTTGATGCTGTTGTTGGGAGTGAGTCTTGTTTTGCTTAAGCAAAATGGCTGGCTAAGCGGCAGCCTGTTTTATCTGGCGGCAGCGCTAATTATTTTAGGCGACTTGCTGACTTATGGCGGACTCACCCTCAACCCCTACACAGACGCTTCTTACTTTTTGAAAACGCCGGATACCGTTCGATTTTTAAAGCAAACCGAAACCGCCGAAGCCTACCGCATCTTCCCTACCATTCGGCGCGTTCCCTACCCGCATAATCTACACACCGTTTTGGATACGCTTCACTTCAACATCCCCTCTCTCTACGGCATTGAGTCCATTGAAGGAGAAGCCACCTTACCGCTCAAACGGCATACGGATTATATGATGCGCGCCGTTGGTCAACAAGGCGGTTTGCAGATGTTGAGCGTTGCCAATGTAAAATACGTGATCACTGAATGGGACTTGAGCGATACGCCTGATTTGCAGCTTGTCTTTGTTGGCAAAAATCAAAAAATTTACCAAAATACGCAAGTCCTGCCTCGGGCCTTTGCGCTTTATCAGGTTGAAGCGCTGAATGACAAAACCGCCATTCTGGATCGGTTGGCGGATTCGTCATTCAACCCTGAAACCACCGTCATACTGGAAAAACCGCCCGCGCAACCCTTGCCCCCCCTTGAGCCGGCTGCGCCTTCCACGGTGACATTCATCCGGCGTAAGCACAACAAAGCGCTCATTGAAGTTGATATGGCCGATACAGGTTTTTTGTTTTTGTCCGATGTCTTCTACCCTGGCTGGAAAGCGTACATAGACGGTCAACCGGCAGAAATTTACAGAGCCAATTATCTCTTTCGCGCTGTTCAGGTGGAGGCAGGTAGGCATCTTGTTGAATTTAGCTATGAGCCGCTTTCCTTTAAGCTGGGCGTGGGACTCACCTGTCTCACCCTCATCATTGTGGCGGCGGGGATGATTTGGGAACAAAAACGCAGCGCCGTAACTTGACAGGAAGATAAATGGCTTACATAATAGCTCGCAAATGCTAAAAAATCGCTATCTTCTCTTCACCGTATTTGTGTCTGGAATGACCATTCTGGGCGTAGAACTTTCCGCCAGCCGCCTGCTTGACCCCTTTTTTGGCAATTCGATCATCATCTGGGCCAACCTGATTGGGTTGGTACTCATCTATTTGAGTCTGGGCTACTGGGTTGGCGGTCGCTGGGCCGATGCAGATCCGCGCGGCGCAACCCTGTTTCAGATCATCGCCTGGGGCGCGTTTTTGGTGGGCGTCATCCCGCTGGTTGCTACGCCTGTTTTACGCTTGAGCGCGCGCGGTTTTGCCACCTTTAACGCCGGCATCCTGATTGGCTCTCTGCTGGGCGTGCTGATTCTTTTCAGCCTGCCAATGACCTTATTGGCAATGACTTCCCCCTTCGCCATTCGATTGGCGGTGAACAACGTGGGCGAATCGGGCAAAGTGGCCGGTTCCATCTACGCGCTCAGCACACTGGGCAGCATCTTTGGGACTTTTTTGCCCGTGTTAGTCCTCATTCCCAACATCGGCACGCGGCGAACTTTTCTGAGCTTTGCGGCGTTTTTGATGCTGGTGGCAATCATCGGCCTGTTTCAGTATTCGCGTAAAAAAGGCTTTCTGTACCTGGGCTTGCTGCTTCTGTTGCTGGCGATGACTTTCTTCATTTCAGTCGGGCCCATTAAAGCCAATCCCAACGCTATCTACGAAAGCGAATCGCGCTACAACTACATTCAGGTTACCCAGGAAGGCGATGACATCCTCTTGTATCTCAACGAAGGAGAGGGCATTCATTCCGTTTACAACCCAAATTTGACTCTGGTCGGCGGGATATGGGACTATTTTTTGATTGCGCCCTACTTTAACCCCGCTCCCTACACCCAGCAAGAAGTGAACAGTCTACTCCTCATCGGCGCGGCGGCGGGAACGACATCCAGGCAATTTACGGCAATTTACGGTCCCATCCCCATTGACGGCGTGGAAATTGACCCCGGCATCAGCGAAGCCGGACGGCGTTTTTTTGCCATGAACGAGCCGAATTTGAGAACCGTCAATCAAGATGGCCGCTATTTTCTGAGCAACGCCCCCAATCGCTACGATGTGATTGCCGTTGACGCCTATCGCCCGCCCTACATCCCCTTTCAACTGACCACCGAAGAATTTTTTCAGGAAATTTATGACCACCTGAACGAAGACGGCGTAATGGCTATCAATGCCGGGCGCACCCACACCGATTATTCGCTGGTGTTGGCCTTGGCCAGCGGAATGAAGGCAGTTTTTCCCAGCGTCTACGTCATTGACGCCCCGGACTTTGGCGGCGATTTAGGCAACAGCCTGATTGTGGCTACCAGACAGCCCACTCGGCTGGAAGATTTCTTTGCCAATGCCGCCCTGCTGGATAATCAATTTTTGCAAGAAATGGCCGTCCGCGCCTTTGAAACGCGGCTCTGGCAAGTCACCTGTCAGGCCGACGCCCCCTTTCTCCCCGGCGTCGGCGACCTGCCTGCTGCCCTTCCCCCTTCCTGCCCGTCCCCCTTCACCGACGACAAAGCGCCGGTAGAGCAGGTTGTTCACGGTCTGGTGCTGCGCTACCTGCTGGGAGAGTGAGCATAAGGCTAATTTGCCCTAAGAAAATGGCTTTGCTATAATTTTCCCGTTTAGCAAAAGGGTTTTTTGTGCAGGAGACGCATTGTGAACAATGTTCTGGTGTTGAATGCCTCTTATGAACCCTTGAGCGTCGTTTCAGTGAAGCGCGCCATTGTACTCTTGCTCAAGGAAAAGGCAGAGGTAATAGAAGCAACCAAAGCCGTCATTCGATCCGAGTATCTGACCTTGCAAATTCCGCTGGTCATTCGGCTGGTTTATTACGTGCGCATTCCGCGTCGAATCTCCTTGCCGGTGTCCCGGCGGGCGCTTTTGGCGCGTGATCTTTACACTTGCCAGTATTGCGGCGCGCAGCCGGGGAAACAGGACTTAACCGTAGACCATGTGTTGCCTCGTTCAAGGGGCGGCAAAACTACCTGGCAAAATGTGGCGATCGCCTGCAAACGCTGCAACAGCAGAAAAGGAAGTAAGACGCCAAAAGAGGCCAATATGCCTCTTTTAGCCAAACCTGCGCGCCCCAAATACTTTGCAATGGCTTACGTGACCAGTCTGGAAACACGCAACATCTGGGAGAAATATATCTGGTGAATTCTCCGGCAGACGCTTACAACCCCGCCGATTATGACCGTCCCTCTGTGACAGTTGATATTGTCATTTTCTCTCTCTTGGACGCCCAACTAAAGGCGCTGCTGATAAAACGCAAACTTTGGCCTTATGAAGGCTACTGGGCCATTCCCGGCGGGTTTGTGGAGATGACAGAATCGCTGGAAGATGCGGCTTATAGAGAACTGAAAGAAGAAACCAACGTAGACCGCGCGGATGTTTATCTGGAGCAGTTGCGCACCTTTGGCAAACCAGACCGCGATCCGCGCACCCGCGTTATCACCGTGGCCTACGTGGCGTTGGTAGGCGCCGACAAGCTGCAAAACCCCCGGGCCGGCGATGACGCCGCCGATGTCGGCTGGTTTTCCGCTTACAAGCCGCCCAGATTAGCATTTGACCATCACCACATTTTGAAGCATGCTGTTACGCGCTTGCGTTATAAACTGGAATACAGCGCGGTTGGCTTTCAACTGCTCCCGGAACTGTTTACCCTGCGCGAACTTCAACAAGCTTATGAAATTGTGCTGGACGAAACGCTGGATAAGGGAAACTTCAGGAGCAAACTCAGAAAATCGAAGGTGGTAGAAGCGGTAAAATTATACCGGCAGACCGGTGGACGGCCTGCCCGCCTCTATCGCTTCAAAGACGACGCCGTGGCCGAAGTAAAAGCCAGACGATTATTTCCGTAGTTGAAAAAGAATAATGCTACGGCGGCTTACTAACTATGTTATACAAAGCGCTTCAACGCGGATTTAAAGAGGGAAGGCAGCGGGATATTCGGGATTTCGCGGGATTTGCCCGTAAAACGTGATGCGTGAATTACTTTGGTTGCATCTCGCGCTTTACGTCTCACATATTGTCGCCCCGCAAAGCCATAGAGACCCGTTTTCCCTACCCCTCAGAGCCGCATTGAACCTGCAAGCTAAACCTGGAGGTTAGAAAGATGTCTTCAATTATCAGACTGGATAAACCAAAAAATTCAAAAAAAGGTACGCACGGCTGGCAAGTGCGAGTTGGCCCGCACAAAGGCTATCACTCAAAACTCTTTAGCGATAACGTCTACGGCAGTAAAGGTAAAGCCTTGGTTGCCGCCGAAGAGTACCTGGACGATTACCTGAAAAAGAACCCCGAAGCAGATAAGGAACAATGGCCGCACGGCTTTCATGAAGGCGACCTGTTTGCAAGCAACACCAGCGGCGTAACAGGCGTATTCCGCACCCATGACTACGGGCGCCGGGACTATAAAAAAGAGACCAAACAATACTATTGGGGCGCTTTTTACTCAATCAACAGATACGGCAACACAAAAACCAAAAATCATAGAAAATTCTACGTATACCAACACGGCGAAGAAGAAGCCAGACGCCTGGCCATAGAATTTAGAGAAATGTGGGAAGAAGCGGCCAAACAAGGCGTAGAAGCGGTAAAACGATTTTTTGTAGAATACGACGCCGGATGGCTGGATTAACGTATCTGTACATTTGACAAGTTGTTTTTTTGGGCTACACTTGGTGTATAAACTACACTTACTGTTTTACTACAAGCAAAATTGCCAGAGGAAAAAATGAAACTGAATACCTTGATTGAAAAGGCTACTCCTTTTTTAGGCTATGCCGTAGATTGGCAATCGTCGCTGCCAGCTTTGGCTATTGACAATATTGTTCACGGGCAGCCGGGCAGCGTTGCCCTTATCTCCGTAGACATCATCAACGGCTTCTGTTACGAAGGCCCGCTGGCAAGCCCCAGAGTGGCGGCGCTGGTAGAACCCATCAGCAAGCTCTTCAAACGCGCTTATGGCGTGGGGGTGAGGAACTTCATTGTCACTCAGGATGCCCATGTCCCTGATGCGCTTGAATTTGAGAGCTATCCCCCGCACTGTATTCGGGGGACCTCGGAGAGCAAAACGGTAGCTGCCTTCACCAGCCTGCCCTTCTGGAATCTCTTTGAAGTCATGCCCAAACACTCTCTTAATTCAGCTATCGGCACGCGCCTGGATGACTGGCTGAACCAGCATCCTGTGGTTGATACCTTTATCACCGTTGGCGACTGCACTGACCTTTGCACCTATCAACTGGCTATGCACCTTAAATTGCGCGGCAACGCCGCCAACCGCAAAACGCGCGTCATTCTTCCCGTTGATTGCGTAGACACCTATGACCTGCCCGTTGACATAGCTCAGGAAATCGGCGCAATGCCCCACAACGGCGACCTGATGCACCTGATCTTCCTCTACAATATGGCGCTCAACGGCGTTGAAGTAGTAGCCAAAATCAATTAACAATTATCAATGAGCAATTAACAATGGGCCAACGACAAGCGACAAATGACGAATGACGAATGACCGCGAAGCGTGACGAATGACGAATGACCAATGACCGCGAAGCGTGACAAATGACAAATGACCAATGACCGCGAAGCGTGACAAATGACAAAGGACAACCTGAATGTCAATTTTCAATAAACAACGATTGACTAACGACATCTTCAAACTTGACATCGAGCGGATGCGTAAAGGGTGGTACTCTGACAAGTATTTCATCAACGCAGCCAGCACTCTGGCTAAACTGGCGGCGCAGAATTATCAATTTCAAGGGAAAACGTCGCATCTGGATGCTCTGGAACTGGAACCGCGGCACCTGAAAACCGGCGATGTGTGGGTTGAAATGCAATTATTCACCCGCCGCAAGCCGATGGCGGTAATTGCCGGCGTTGACAAAGCCTTGAGTATGCTGCGGCATTGTACCGGCTATTTTGATGAAACCGGTCGTTTTGTGGAAACCTGGCAGCGTCTTGAAGTGGAAGCCGTGCAAGATGGAATGACAACCCGCTACAACGGCGACGTCAATCGGGTGCAGCCGATCATCAAAGTCAGAGGGCGCTACAGAGACTTTGCCATCCTGGAAACACCTATGCTGGGCGCTTTGACGCGCGGCAGCAGAATTGCTACTAACGTCTACAACACCTTGCTGGCAGCGTGTGGCAAGCCGGTGATGTTCTTCCCCGCTCGCTTTGACGCCCACGAAGTACAAGCCATAGATGGCTACGCCTACGACATTGGCGTGAACCGTTTTAATTTAGATTCCGGCGGTAACGTAGCTTCCTTTGTCTCTACCGACGCCCAGGGCGACTGGTGGGGCGGGCTGGGGGGCGGAACCGTAGCGCACGCCGCTATTGCCAGTTTTCTGGGCGATACCGTTGAAGTGATGCTGGCCTTTGCCGCCACACAAGCGGTGAACATCCCCAGAGTGGCCCTGGTTGATTTCAATAATGATTCGGTGGGCACAAGTTTGGCCGTTCTCAAAGCGATGTTCGAACGGTATCGAAGCGCAATGGACGTCAATAATACAGCAGAAGCCGGGAAATATCGCCTTTTTGGGGTTCGTCTGGATACTTCCAGCAATATGCGCGATGTGAGCTTGGCTCCTTTGGGTGATAAAAAGCTGGACAACGGCGTAAATCCGCGTCTGGTATGGACAGTTCGGCAAGCGCTTGGTAAAGCCTGGCAAGATTGGAATTTACCCGTCGAATGGCAGGAAAGGGCCGTCGAGTACTGTAAAGAGGTCAAAATTGTGGTCAGCGGCGGCTTCAATCCGGCGAAGATCGATCTCTTTGAAGAATTGAACGTACCGGTAGATATCTACGGCGTTGGCTCCAGTCTAATGAGCAACGATGGCTATCTGGGAACCAATACTGATTTTACCGCCGATGTGGTCAGAGTTCGATTGCAAGGAGAATGGGTAGATATGGCTAAAACGGGTCGTAGCGCCTGCGATAATCCTGACCTGAAACTGATTGACTTAACGCCGCTATAAGCCGGTATTCACATTGACATAGTTAAATTGTTGTGCTATGATGACGGTGGTTATTATGTACTATTAGCAACTAAAAAATACCGGGCGAAAGGAGTACTCGTCAAAATGGCATCACGCACAGAACAAATGGTGGCCCGTTTAAGGGACTTACAGGCTGGCACTGCTGACATTGAAGCTTCGGCTGTAGTGAGCGTAGATGGGTTGATCATGGCCTCATCCCTGCCGGCTGATATTGAAGAAGACCGCGTTTCCGCAATGTCGGCGGCAATGCTCTCTTTGGGTGAACGAATTGCTCAGGAATTAAGCCGAGGGTATCTGGATCAGGTGTATATCAAAGGGTCTGATGGCTATATTATTTTGATGTCGGTTGGCGAGGAAGCCGTGTTGACCGCTTTAGCCCGCAGGGACGCTAAACTAGGCCTGATTTTCCTTGATATGAGACGCGCCGCTGAAGATTTAACGCGACTGGTCTAGTTGTTTTGCGTTGAAAATTTTATAGACAAGAAAAGCCGCCAATTCATTTGGGATTGGTGGCTTTTTATTTGCATTCCATCCTGTTATTGCGAGGGCGCAGCCCGAAGCAATCCCCACATTGCAAGCCGGAGATTGCTTCGGGCTGCGCCCTCGCAATGACATTCTTTCATTTTTCCAGCGCGGCCAATATCCCGTCAAGCCGCTTGATCATTGTCTCTTGACTGCGGGCGGTGGAGGGCTTTTCTCTGCCGGGGGGATCAAGCAAGTTGTTGGCTAAAGCCGGGCCGATGATCATAGCCATCGAAGCGATGAGCCGCCCGCTTTGAGTGGCGGGGAAAACATCGGCGTAGCCCACAGTGAGGCAAGTGCTGAGTAATTATTCACCCCCCTCCAACCTCCCCCCGAAATCAAGGGGAGGCTTTTAAACTTCCCCCCGTTGACGGGGGGAGAGCCTGCCCCGCTTTACCGGGCATTGAGGGGGGTAAGTAGTTATTACGCTTTTTTTGTTTGGGGATTGCTGGAACTTTATGAAGCCACCTTTGACACCCGCTATTTGGAAGCTGCCCTTAGCCTCACCGATGATGCGTTGATTCACTATTGGGACGCGGAGAGTGGCGGCTTCTACTTCACCCCGGACGATGGCGAAGCCCTGCTGGCGCGCCAGAAAAAAGGTGAAGACGGCGCTATCCCTTCCGGAAATTCGGTTATGATGCTGAATTTATTGCGTCTGGGGCGCATCACTGCCAACAGTCGCCATGAACAACGCGCCGCCGAACTGGGCCGCGCCTTTGCCGGAAATGTGCGACAAGGGCATCCACTTAAGGCGGGACAGAGACTTTGTAGGACAAGCTGTTAGCTTGTCCCACCGCCGGACAAACTAACAGTTTGTCCTACAAGTGTCCCGTCTTAAACAGATACCCTGTGCGACAATACCCCACCGCCTTCACGCAACTGCTCAGCGCCGTAGACTTTGGCCTGGGGCCATCTTATGAGGTCATTATTGTTGGTGAGCCGGATGCCAAAGACACGCAAACAATGCTCGCCGCCCTGCGCGGGCAGTTTGTCCCTAATAAAATTGTCCTCCTGCGTCCGCCGGGGGAAGACGCCTCCATTGTAGAATTGGCCGAGTACACAAAATTCTACACCACACTGAATGATCGTGTTACCGTTTATGTCTGCCAAAATTACTTCTGTAAGCTACCAAGCAATGATCCGCAAAAGATGCTGGACCTGCTGAAATAAAGGCAGAAGGATGAAAAAGACGGAAAAATTTCATCCTTCATCCTTCCGCCTTCATCCTTTGTTTAAAGCAACTTATCCAGCGGCGTGTAAGCCATCTCAAAAGCTTCGGCAACGGCGGGATAAGTGAGCTTGCCTTTGTAGGTGTTCACCCCCAGCGTCAGCGATTTATCCGCTTTTACCGCCTCTTCAAGTCCCAGTTTAGCCAGCTTCAATACATAAGGAAGCGTAGCATTGGAAAGTCCATGCGTGCTGGTGCGGGGAACCGCGCCGGGCATATTGGCTACGCCGTAGTGCAGTACGCCATCCACAAAGTAGATGGGGTCTGAGTGGGTGGTAGCGTGGGTGGTTTCCACGCAGCCGCCTTGGTCTACAGCCACGTCCACAATCACGGCGCCTGGCTTCATCGTCGAAATCATCTCGCGGCTGACCAATGTAGGCGCTTTGGCGCCCTTCACCAGCACCGCGCCGATGACCAGATCGGCCCGTTCAACGGCGCGGGCAATATGCAGCGGATTAGAGGCCCAGGTTTCAAAGTTGCCGTGCAGCACTTCGCTTAACTGGCGCAGGCGGTCAACGTTGACGTCAAGCATTGTAACCCTGGCCCCCATCCCCAGAGCAATTTGGGCCGAGTTAGTCCCCACCACGCCGCCGCCGATGATGACCACGCTGGCCGGTTTTACGCCGGGAATGCCGCCCAGCAGCTTGCCGCGTCCGCCCTTGGAGCGCTCCAGATATTGCGCGCCCACCTGCGCGGCCATACGCCCGGCAACTTCACTCATTGGGGTGAGCAGGGGCAGGCTGCCGTTGGACAGCTCAACCGTTTCGTAGGCTACGCCGGTGACGCCGCTTTCCAGCATACTTTGGGTCAAGGTTTCGGCGGCGGCCAGATGCAGGTAGGTGAAGAGAAGCAGGTTCGGGCGCAAGTATTGGTACTCGGCGGGGAGCGGTTCTTTTACTTTGACCACCATTTCGGCCTGGTTCCAGGCGTCATCGGCGGATACAATTTTTGCGCCGGCCTGAATGTAGTCGTCATTGGTGAAACGACTCCCTTCGCCCGCCGCCTCTCCTACCAGCACAGTGTGTCCTGCCTCTACCAGCAGGTGAACCCCGCCCGGCGTCATCGAAATACGGTATTCATTGTCTTTGATCTCTTTGGGTATGCCTATGATCATCGTTGATCTCCTTTTGGCTATTTGGTTGAGTAATTAGGGTTTCTATACTAATGTATCCAGTACATCCGCAGGCCCGTAAACCAGTACGCCGTAAACCTGCTGCATATTGTTGGCCAGGTCTCGCGCGCGTTCAATCATTCCCCGTTGCTGCGCTTTGATGGAATTGCCCAGGGCGATGTTTGAAGCTGCTTCGCCGCCTAACATAGCCTGTTTATTTAACTCGATGGTCAAATTTCTGCTGTAAATGATAATTTGCTTGACCAGACTGTTGATTTCCCCTTCGATGAGTTGCAGGGTGAAGCCGTCTACATCGGGTAAAAGGGCGTTGTTGGCTTCGGGGGCGCATTCTGCTTCCGGGGGGATAGGAACAAGAACCGGCGCGGCGGCGTCAACTGCGCCGCGTCTGATTTTGCTGAAGTGTTCGGCGGCGTTGAAGAGCCATTTTAGTTCCTGATTGATGGCGTTTTGTTCTTCTGGCGTAAAGTCATTCAGGTGAGAAACAACTTTAGTCATCACCAGCTTTCCGGCGGCAATGATGCCTTCTTTTTGCGCTGTATCGCGTCGTCTTCTGGCGGCGCGGCGGCTGGGGGAGGGCGATACAGATTTGGCTTCTACGCCTTCAGCTTGAAATACGGCTTCGCCCGGCGCGGCTTCAGCCATTGAAGCGCCGCCCAGCAGCTTATTCAAAACGCCGGTCAACTTATCAAACTTTTCTTTAGACGCTTCTTCATCGAATTTGAAATATTGAATACCGTCCAATTGGTATTGCGCCGATACGGGCAAATTGCTTTCGCGCCAGCGCAGGGGAA
>DUEH01000228.1 GCA_011192195.1 Chloroflexota bacterium
CTCCTCAGCCCGCCCCTCCAGGCCGCCGCCGTTGCCGACTTTCACGCCGATCCTTTTGTGGTGGCGCCCTTTCTCTTTGCTTTCTGGTACGCTGCGCAGCGTCGCTGGGGCTGGATGTGGTTTTGGGCCATTGTGGTGATGTCCGTTAAAGAAAATATGCCCACGCTGGCGGTGATGTTGGGGTTGTATTTGGTCATTTGTCATTGGTCATTCGTCATTCGTCAGCGGTCAGTGGCCGGCGATCAACATTCGCAATTCGCAATTCGCAATTCGCAATTCGCCCACGGTCTGGGTCTCATCATCGTCGGGACAGTCTGGTTCCTCATCGCTACCTTTGGCATTGTCGCGCCGCTGGCCCGCGAATATTTTGGCAGCGCGGGGCCGGTCTACCTGTCCAGCCGGTTTTCGAGCAACCCTGTTGAATGGTTTCATTTGCTGCGCGAACCAGCCCGCCTGAAATACCTGCTTGGCCTGCTGGCGACCACCGGAGGGTTGGCGCTGCTGGCTCCCCAGTACTTGCTGTTGGGCCTGCCCATCTTCATCGCCAACACCTTCAGCAACTTCCCCGGCCAATTTTCCGGCGAACAACACTATTCCGCGCCGCTGGTTGCCGCGCTGATGATTGCCGCTATCTACGGTGGATTTAAGATTTTGGATTTTGGATTTACGATTGGCAGAAATCTATCAATCGTAAATCCAAAATCCAAAATCTTAAATCTCCTTATTCTTTCTGCCGCCCTGCTCATTGCGCTGCTCTACCAATATCACTACGGCTGGACGCCCTTTTCCCGCCGCGCCGAAGTCTACGCCGTTACGGCGCACGCGCAGATGCTGCCGCGCTTTCTGACGCAAATCCCCAGGGACGTCCCCATTTCGGCCAGCGGGGCGGTGCATCCGCATCTGGCGCATCGAGCCGTGGCCTACACTTTCCCCGTCACGCAAGAAGCCAAATACATCCTGATTGACGTAACAGACGTTCCCGGCGTTCATCCCAATGATGTTCGCAGTCAGATAGAAAGCCTGCTGACCGGCGGTCAATGGCGGCTTCTGGACGCCGCGGACGGCTTCATCCTGCTGCAAAAATCGCCGGTGAGTAAGCCGCAAATTTTGCCCAATGAATTTTATGATTTTGCCCGCGCGCCTGACCAGGCAGGTGGACAGGTGGGCAGGTGGGCAGGTGGGCTTTTTTCTCACCCGCTCACCCGCTCACCTGCTCACCTGCCCACCTGCCCCGAATATCCGCTAGACATAACGTTTGGCGATAAGATTCGGCTGCTTGGCTTCGATCTGCTGGACGATCCTTTCCACCAACAAACAGCGCTTCGGCTGTACTGGCAAGCCTTGCAAGCAGACTTACCCGCCGACCTGCGGCTTTGGCCGCAATTCTACAACGATGACGGTCAATCCCTGAGCAATCCTCTGACGCAGCCGTCCATCGAAACGCTGTGGTATCCGCCGTCTGCCTGGCAAAGCGATGAGATTATCGCCACGCAAACCCTGCCCGCCAACCTGGGCGAGACCTTCCATCTGGCTGTCGCCGTCATTCACGGCGAAAATCCCGCCGAATTCAACCGCCGTCTGCCCTTGAGCAGCGCCGTCCATCCACACGAGCAAAATACCTGGGCCACCGTCGCCAGTTTTCAGCGCAAAAAATGGGAGCTTGACGCTTTGCCGCCCACCCTGCCGCTGAAATCGCTTGCGCCGCTGGACATTGCGTTTCAAGGCGGCCTAAAACTAACCGGCGCGCGAATTACGAATTACGAATTACGAGCGACGAGCGACGAGCGACGAATGACGAACGACGAAGGGCAGACGCCTGTCCTGAGTGCAGCCAAAGGGACAAATATCGTATTGAGTTGGCAGACCGCCGCCCCACTTCCTCTGGATTACACCATCTTCATCCATTTTCTTGACGCCAATGGCAACGCGGTTGCCCAGATTGACGCGCAGCCGGAGTGGCTATTCCCGCTGCCAACTTCACGCTGGGAAGCGGGGCAGACCGTACTTGGCAATCATACCCTGTCGCCGCCCTTGCCGCCGGGGAATTATCAGATTCAAGTGGGCCTGTATGATTGGCAAACCCTTGATCGCCTGCCGTTACAGGCGGGCGGCGACGCTGTGGTAATCGGAGAAATATCTGTACAGTAGCTATATCAATTTACGATTTACGATTTTGGATTTACGACTGGTTTTGGCGAGCAGCCTTAATCGTCAATCGTAAATCTGAAATCGTAAATTGACCGGATGCAAATAAATTTTGCAAGATCGACAATTTTTTGTCGATAGAAAAGCCTTAAGACGCTAAAACGCGCCTAAATTTGGGATTACAAACCCTTTGCAGCACAGCCGCGCTATGGTATAATCTGCGGCAGTGGTTACACGGTAAGTGATGCTTCGGAGCAACAAAGTTGAACTTTGTCGCTCCATCACTTACAACTTAACCATTACCGCATTTTTAACTTTTCACTATCATCGTCTATGAAAACAAAAAAAATCCTGGTGGTTGATGACGAACCGCTTACCTGTGATCTGATTTCAAAAATTTTAGGGATAAACGGCTTTGCAACAGCTATTGTAACTAACCACAAAAAAGTCTTGGAAACAGCTAAAAATGAGAAACCCGACTTGATCCTGATGGATTATCATTTGGGCGCAACGCACAGCCTGGAAATACTACAATTGCTAAAGGCGCAGACGTGGGCCAGAGATATTCCAGTCATCATAACCTCTGGCATAGATAGAAACAGCGTTGCTCTGGATGCGGGGGCTGACGCTTTTTTATTGAAACCTTTTGACTGGACAGAGTTGGTTGCGGCTGTTAATAATTTTGTATAAGGACAAACACGCTATGAATTTAAAAGATAAGCTGACAAACGATTTAAAAGAGGCAATGAAAAGCGGTGATCAAGTCAAAAAAGACACCGTGCGGGCGCTTAGAGGCGCCATTCGCAACGCAGAAATTGACTCCAGACGTGACTTGAGCAACGAAGAAATCCTGGCCATCATCAACAAGCAAGGCAAACAACGGCGAGACTCCATCGAGCAATATCAAAAAGCCAATCGCGGCGATCTGGTTGAGCGGGAGCAACAAGAGCTGGCAATCATTGAAGTCTATCTTCCCCAACAACTCTCTGACGACGAGATCAGGGCGCGGGTTGAAACCGCCATTGCTGAATTGGGCGTAAACAATATGCAGGGAATAGGTCTGGTGATGAAGCATCTGACCGGCGAGTTAAAAGGAAGAGCGGACGGCAAACGCATCAGCCAAATTGTGCGGGAATTGTTGAGCAGCAAATAGCGCAAAATCGAGGCAAAAAATGTCCCTGAGGCCTGCCTGGCGCGCTTCGCGAGCCAACAGAACATTCAGCAAACGAGAAATTTTGAAGCTGCTGGCTTTTGCCGCCGCCTTCATTGCCGCCGCCGTTACCATTTTGGAAATACAGCTTTTTCCCAGCGCCTTGTCGCAACTAAAGGTGGGCGACATTGCTCCGCAAGACATCATTGCCCCAAATTCAATCTCTTACCAAAGCGAATTAGCCACAGAAGCCAAAAGAGACCTTGAAGAAAATCGGGTTCCGCTTTATTACAGTCGTCCCAATCCGGAAGCGGCGCGCACGCAGCGCGCGGTAGCTGATTCGGTTTTGAGTTTTCTGGATGCTGTCCGCGCCGACCCGGACCCAACGCTTTCCGCCGACGGAAAACTGGACTGGATACAGCAAATCGAAGCCATCTCGCTTTCCAGACAAGACGCTGCCGCCATCCTCAACTTGCCGGAATCACCCTGGCTTGACGCCAAGCAAGAAATTCGGTCTGTGCTGGACTCTGCTATGCGCCAGGAGATCAGAGACAGCCAACTCATCAGCGTGCGCCGTCGCCTGAACCTGCTCATCTCCTCCGATGTACCGGATGCAGAAGCCGCCGTCATCACCGCTATTGTCGAAGACCTGGTACAGCCCAACACCTTTGTTGATGAAGAGAAAACCGCAGAAGAACGTCAGGCTGTCAGAGACGCCGTAGAGCCGGTCTTCAGAACGCTTGAAAAGGGTGAGGTTGTTGTTCGCACAGGGGAACGCGTTAGCCGGGAAACCATTGAAACCTTACAGGCAATGGGCTTGCAAGAACCCGAAACGCGCTGGCAAAGCTACGCTTCAACGTTTATGTACATCACCCTGTTGACGGTTTTGTTGAGCGTCTATTTGGTCAAATTTCAGCTTCCCGTTTTAAAAGATAATAGAAAACTAATTTTTTTAAGCGTTACAATGTTGGTTTTTACAGCCGCCGCGCGCGCTGTGCTTCCCAACCAGGAAATATTATTCTACGCCCTGCCAACGGCCGCCCTGACAATGATGGTAGCTGCCCTCATTGATTCACAATTAGCCTTGATGATCACCTTGACTATGGGCTTGATTGTCAGCTACGTTGGCGGCGGTTCGCTGGAACTGCTGATTTATGTCATTTTTGGCGGCTTCATTGTGGCGCTGAATGTAGGCAAACTGGCCCCGCTAAACAGCCTGCTGTGGGCGGGCGTGTACGTTGCCATCAGCAACACCATTGTGATCCTGATGTTCCGCTTCCTTGAGAACAGCCTTGACCTGTTTGATCTGCTAACCCGGTTGGGAAGCGGGTGGTTAAACGGCGTTCTGTCCGCCGGTCTGACGCTGCTGCTACTCTTTATTCTGGGAAATCTCACCGACACCGTAACAACGTACATCCAACTTCTGGAACTTTCCCGGCCAACGCATCCGCTGCTCTCTGATCTGCTGCGCCGCGCGCCCGGCACCTATCATCACAGCCTGCTGGTAGGAAACCTGGCCGAAAACGCCGCCGAGCGGATTGGCGCCAACGCCTTTTTGTGCAGAATTGGCGCCTATTATCACGATGTGGGCAAAATGCTCCGCCCCTACTTCTTCACCGAAAACACACCGCCGGGGTTGCTCAGCTTACATAACAATCTGGAACCGGAAGTCAGCGCCAAAATCATCACCAGTCACGTCACCGACGGTCTGGAACTGGCAAAAAAATATCGCCTGCCCAGCGTTATCCGCGCCTTCATTGCGGAACATCACGGCACCGAAATGGTGCGCTACTTCTATCACAAAGCAGTCAAAGCAGCAGAAGCCGCAGGCAAAGATGAGATGAGCGTAGACAAATTATCTTTCACTTATCCGGGGCCAATCCCTCAATCCAAAGAAACGGCCATTTTGATGTTGGCCGATGCCAGCGAAGCCACTGTGCGCTCTGTTGAACCGCAAAGCAGCGAAGAAATTGACCGGATCATTCGCCGCACTATTGACAACCGTATGAAATCAGGCCAGCTAGATGCCTGCGATTTAACTATGCATGATCTGGAACAAATTCGGCTGGCCTTTATTGACGTCTTGCAAGGCGTTTCGCATCCGCGCGTCAAATACCCGGAGCAGATAAACGAAACAGCAATTCCGGACACCGGGCCGCTTCCTCCCCTGCCTCTGGCTATTCAGGGCGCTTTACCCGCGCCCGCCAATGACGAGCGGTGACCAATTTTGAATGGCAAATGGTAAACGGTAAATTGTAAACGGCAAACAATGAATTTACACTTTACCATTCGCCGTTTACCATTTACCATTTTTAAACAACCCAATGACCATCACTTTGCAAATTGACCCGCCCTTTCAACAAAATATTGATGCCAAACGCCTGCAAGAACTGGCTCAAGACGCTCTGGAGCATTGCCAGCGCCCTGACGCCGAAATGACCATCGTCATCACCACAGATGAGGCTATTCAAGCATTGAATCGCCAATATCGCGGCGTAGACGCTCCCACCGATGTCCTCTCCTTTGCCGAAGCCTCTCCTGCCGATGACTTTGCGCTGCCGGAGCAACCGTCGCCCTGGCTGGGAGACGTCATCATCTCTGCGCCAGGCGCCGCCCGGCAAGCCCAAACAATGGGGCACACCCTTTTTGAAGAAATCCAGCTTTTAAGCGTTCACGGCATTTTGCACCTGCTTGGCTACGAGCATCTCACCCCCGCTGAAAAAGAAATAATGTGGCGCAAACAAGCAGAAATATTACGCCTGAACAACTTGAGCCACGTACAGCCTACGGAAAAATAATTCAAAATGTAAAATGCAAAGTGCCAGCTTCACTTTGAATTTTACATTTTGAACTTTGAACTGATTTATGCGCTCAGCATCGCTTTTACACAGCTTCAAATACGCTTTTGAAGGGATATGGTACGTCCTTCGCAGCCAGCGAAACGCCAAAATTCATTTGGGCGTCACGCTGGCAGTCATCCTTTTGGGTCTGTTTTTGAGGCTAAGCGCTCTGCACTGGGCGGTGTTGCTTGTCACCGTCGGCATGGTCTTTGCTGCTGAGATGTTCAACACCGTCATCGAATCCCTGATAGATTTAGTCAGCCCGAACTATCACCCGCTGGCAAAAATCGCCAAAGACGCTGCTGCCGGCGCCGTCTTCATCCTGGCAATGATGTCCGTTCTGGTAGGGCTGCTCGTTTTAGGCCCGCCCCTGTGGGTAATTATTTGGACGTATCTCAAATGAATTGAATCAGTGTATCTTTTTCCCGCGCTCCGCGCGGGAAAAAGATACACCTCGCCTCAAACGAAACACATTCTAAATATTTTGTCCATATTTTGAGCTTGTGCTATACTTTTGTTTTTGCATGGCTTCCAAAGGCCATCTGAGGAAAATCTTCCTCGGCTGGCCTTTTTTGACGGCCAATTTTGTTATTTGTCTATTCGCTAACGGACACCCTTTAAAGTTGCCATTGGTTTCGGTGGCGAAATTGCTTTCTGGCGACCTGACCGCAGACCGTAGACGGCAGACCGCGGCAAAAAACACCTTTTTCAGTGCAATTTGGCGGTCGGCGGTCAATGGTCGACGGTCATTGGGCGCAAAATCTGTGTCAAATCACGGGGGTGTCCGTTAGCGAATTGCCCCAAGAGGTTTTATATGACTTTTTCAACTGTATTCATCGCCATCTACGTCTTTGCCCTGCTGGGACTGGCGCTGTATGGCTTTAACACGCTGGTGATGTCGCTGCTGTTTTTGTGGCATCGTCGCCGCAAAACGCAAGCTCCCCCGCCGACGCCGCAAGAATGGCCCCGCGTTACCGTTCAACTGCCCCTTTTCAATGAACGCTACGTGGTAGAACGCCTCATTGACGCGGTAGTCGCTCTGGATTACCCCCGTGACAAACTATCCATTCAGATTTTAGACGACTCCAGCGACGAAACCGTCTCGCTGGCGCGAGCCAGAGCAGCCTGCCATCAGGAACGCGGCGCGAACATTGCCTACGTTCGCCGCCCCCAGCGCAGCGGCTTCAAGGCCGGCGCGCTGGCCTACGGCTTGCAGCGCGCCCCCGGTGAATTCATCGCCATTTTTGACGCCGATTTTATGCCGCCGCGCAATTTTCTGCGGCAAGTCATCCCTCATTTTGCCAGCCCGAAAATTGCTATGGTTCAAGCGCGCTGGGGACATCTAAACGCCGAGTTGAATCCCTTCACCCGCGCGCAAGCTATTGCGCTGGATGGGCATTTTGTGGTAGAGCAGACGGTGCGCAGCCATTACGGACTGATGATGAACTTCAACGGCTCCGGCGGCGTATGGCGACGCGCCGCCATTGAAGACGCCGGCGGATGGCAGGCCGACACCATTGCCGAAGACCTGGACCTTTCATACCGGGCGCAGTTGGCCGGGTGGAAAATGCACTACCTGCCGGACGTGATTGCCCCGGCAGAAGTACCGCCTCTGCTGACCGGCTTCAAACGGCAGCAATTTCGCTGGGCAAAAGGCGCTATTCAAACGCTTCGCAAACAGGGTAAACAATTGTTCACCGCGCCCATATCGCTCTGGAAGAAATTTCAAGCCTTTCTGCATTTAAGCGCCTATCTGGTTCACCCCCTGTTGCTGCTGACCATTTTGGCCGGATTACCGGTCATCCTCTTGCAAGACCTGGGCGCGCTGCCGCTAGGCGCATTGGGCATTGCCGGTTTTGCGCCGCCCTTCCTCTTTGCCCTCTCGCAGTGGGCTGGTTACCCCAACTGGGGGCGCCGATTTTCTTACTTCCCCTTCCTGGTTTTGCTGGGCGCCGGCATAACGCTAAACAACACTCGCGCCGTTGCTGAAGCCCTTAGCGGACGCAACGCTCAGGAATTCTTGCGTACCCCCAAATTCAACGCTGAAGGTCGTCGGGCCGGGCAGTTAAGACAAGCAGGCGACTACAATCTGCCGGTCGATTGGACAACCTGGGGCGAATTGGCTCTGGCTCTCTACTGCCTGATAGAAACACTGGCAGCCTTCACCCACGCCCCCGGCCTGGTCCCCTTTCTGGCAATGTACGCGCTGGGCTTTCTCTACACCGCCGGGTTGGGGCTGTGGCAGTCGCATATACAATTTCCTCGCTTCGGCGGCAAGCGTAAAGCCCTTATTTTGGAATAACCAAACTTATTTCCTGTTGTCTGGAATTGAAGCCATAACTGTGCTATAATACCTGAGAAACTTTTTTCCCAATTCACACCCACCCAGGAGGAAACAATGAAATATCGCGCTTTTTTTCTATTGATTGCCGCTTTGATTCTTACGCTGGCCTGTAGCATCAGCGGGAACTCGTCCGATGTAGATGTAGACGCCACTGTAGCCGCCGCCGTAGCGCAAACCGCCGCCGCCAACCCCACCGATGCCCCCATTCCTCCCACACCCACCCCACAGCCCACCAACACGCCTACTCCCAACGTAGACGCAACCGTAGCCGCGGCCATTGCCGCTACATCATCCGCCGCCGCTACCCCCACTGAAAGCGCAAAACCAACGCCTGCCAACACGCCGGAAAGCGTCGCAGAAGAAGTCTCCTTCTTCACTTACAGCGACCCGACAGGCTATTTTGAAGTAGACGGTCCCAAATCCTGGACAATGGACACCAATGATAGCGTGGTCTACTTCTACAACTCCTCTGAGACCGCCGCCACCTTGGCTATGGCCGTCTCCAATGACGAAATTGGCATCACCAATTCAGAAGATCAGGAAAATTACGCCACAGGCTTTCTGGAAGGATTCTTTGAAGATCTGGATGCCACAGCCGTAAACATAGCTGACGAAAAGTTAGTTCAAGACAATCTGGTTGCGCTAAAATTTACAACTGTCGGCGGCGACACAGTTTATCAGGGCGCCGCACTCTTCACCCTGCAAGACAATATTCTCTATCATCAAATCTTCTTTGCCGAAGCCAATCTTTTTGACGACAATGCCAAATTGACGGACCCTGAGATCAAAGCCGTATTTGACCGGTCGCTGGACAGTTTCAACATCACTTACCAGCCGCCAAAAAGCGAAGCAGCCGCCCCCACGCCCACGCCCACGTCCACCACCGCAGCCGCCAGCCAACCCGCCGCCCCCCGAACCTACAAACTGGCCTTTTCCCGCTGGGACGGCGGCAAGCATGACCTTTACATTGCCAACACCAACGGCGGCGGCGAAAAATTTATCTTTGAACGCGCCGCCGGGCCATCGTGGTCAGATGACGGCCAACACCTTAGCTTCTACGGCGAAGAGGGCGTAGACCGGCAATACCGGGGCGGCGTGGAATACAATGTAGCTGGCGCAACCAACGGCATCTTGTGGATAAAGGTTGCCAACTTCCCGGACGACATCACCCAGGTAGAAACTGACCAATTTGCCCGTGAGGGAACCGGCCGCTGGACAGACTGGGCGCCCAATGGCGATATGATTGCTTTTGACGCCACGCGCGGCGGGCCAGACCGGCGCATCTATTTTCTGGGGACCGCCGATAACCAGCAATTCCACATCGAAATCCCCGGCGAACAAGGCAGTTGGGCGCCCGACAGCAATCAAATTGTCTACCGTTCCGGGCGCGACGGAAAACAAGGCATCTGGATATCCAACCGCGACGATTCCGGCGCGCGCCCCATCACCAGCGACGGCAGCGACTCTTTCCCCGCCTGGTCTCCCAATGGACGCAAAATTGCCTTCCACCGTGAGGTAGGCGGCAATGTAGACATCTACGTGATGAACACAGACGGTAGCAGCGTCCAACGCCTCACCGACGCCCCTGGCCCGGACACCCTGCCCGCCTGGACCCCCGACGGACGCATTATCTTCCGCAGCGCCCGCAGCGACAGTTGGGAAATTTACATTATGAACGGTAACGGCGGCGGTCAGCGCCAAATCATCGCTAACGCCGACCCCGGGCCCGACTGGTCGTTTGGCAAGATGGATGTGTATTAGCGTTTTTTCCTAAAAATAAAGACGGCGCGCGGAGTCTTCCGCGCGCCGTCTTTATTTTTACAATTCTAGCCGGCTATTGCCCAAAGGGGTTATTGGTATCCGGCGGCGCGTCATCCAGTGTCCAGAAATCTTCTACGCCAGAAGCTTTGGCGGCGTCCAGCCAGTCGTTGTAAGCGCCGGCTTTTTCTCGGGACAGACCTTGCTCATCCAATTCGCGATCTTCTCTGGCTAATATTTCAATGATGTGAAACCCAAAATCGGTTTTGATTGGTTCGCTGATCTCGCCAACAGGCAGGGTGAAGGCGGCGTCGTCAAATTCAGGAACCATAGTTTTACGCGGGAACCAGCCCAAATCACCATTGTTGCTGATAACGCTGGGATCGGTAGAAACATCGACGGCAACTTCCGCAAAATCTTCGCCATTTTCAAGACGCTGTTTCGCTGCCCAGGCTGCCTCAATATCCTCTAGCAAAATGTGGCGCACGTGCGCCTGCAAAACCGCTGTTTCTATATCTTCTCCCAAAGCTTCATACAACTTTTCGCGCAGCAATTGCGCGCGAATCAAGGCTTTCAGGTCTGCGGGGGTCATATTGGCCTGTTCGCTCATTATCTTTTCCCAGTCGGCAATAGCTTGACTCAGAGCGTCGCCCGAAACTACGTTGATGGTGGGCGTGGGCTGCGAGGCTGTGGCAGGTTCCGCCGCGGTGACTTCGGTGGCAGACAAGGTGGGCGTGGGGGTGAACATTGCTGCGGTGGCGGTGGCGTTGCGTCCGGCTTCTACGGTTTCGGCGGCAGAGGCTTCGGTGTAGCCGCCCTGTCTGGCGGCGGCAACCTCTTGGTAAGTTGCCTGAATTTCTGCATCAGAAACGCTAATGCCGCGTTTGGCTGCTTCTTCTTCCGCCAATTTACTTTCAATCAACAAGTCCAAAGCGTCTCTGTCCACAGCAAATCGCTGACTGGCTATCTGCTGTAGCTGCTGATTGGCCTGCCCTTCAAGCGACTGCAACAATTCCGGCGAATCTTGCAGAGATTGCGCCAATTGCTGAAGTTGTAACTGCACAAAAGAAGCCTGTTCATCCAGCAAATAACGCTCGTACAAAACGCGCTTTTGATAGTCTTGCCGGGTAATTTTCTGCCCGTTTACTTCGGCCAGGGCTTGATTGGGAGTCATAATATAAGTGTAGACTCCACCGCCAATCAAGATTAGCGCAATCAATAGAGCAATGCCGCCCATGATCATCATCACCCGGCGGCGTTCTGCTTTCTCTTTTTGTGATATTGCAATCTGGCGACGTGTTTCCTCTCTGGGAGGGTGTTTCTTTGCCATTTTCTGAATCCTCTCAAAAAAAATGCGCGGGCGGCCTGTTAAGGCTGCCCGCGCGGCTATATATGTCAAAGCAATTTCTACTATCTTCGGCTGCTGCCAGAAAAGCGGGCGTGTTCGGTGGTGTAGGGCAGCAAAGCCATAAATCTGGCGCGTTTAACAGCAACAGCCAATTGACGCTGGTGCTTGGCGCAAACGCCGGTTTTCCCTCTGGCGCGAATAGAACCGTTATTCATTACAGAGCGTTTCAGGTTAGCATCTTTCCAATCAACGTGTTTGATTTTGTCTACGCAGAAGGAACAAACCTTCCTACGGTTCATAAAAGGGCGTCGCCGTCTCTGTTGGGTCTGGGGTCGTTTCTGATGTCGGGGTGCCATTCTCTTTTTCCTTAAACTGATTAAGTTACTAAATTATTCATCATCTGTGGCAGTTGGCTCTGCGGATTCTTCTGCTGAAGCGTCTTCTTCCGGGGAAGCCGCGTCTTCTTCAGCGGCAGATTCTTCTTCTGCCTCTTCCGATACCGGTTCCTCAGATGCTGCTTCTTCTGAAGCGTCCGCCTGGCTTTCGGGCAAATCAATTGTCTCATCCTTGACAAACAGGTAACGCAACAAATTTTCATTGAGTTTCATTTCAAACTCAATGTCTTTCAATGCCGATGGCGCTACAGCCAAATTCAGCAAGATATAAAAACCGTTGCTTTGATTGTCAATGGGGTAAGCCAGTTTTCGTTTTCCCCAGACATTTGTTTTAAGTATCTGTCCGCCTTTAGCTTCAACCAGGTCTGTAACCTGTTCAGTTACCTGATTGATAGCGGCTTCGTCCGGGTTAAAACGAATCAAGAGCAATAACTCATAAGCTCGCATCTTGAATTTCCTCCTTTCTCTGGTCTGATGACCCTTAACTCATTGATTAAGGGTAGAAAAGAAAGTCTGCAAAGGGGGTTTGCAGACAACTTGTCTAATATAGCACAGGGGGGAAATTAAGGCAAACAAGATATGTCATTACAATATTTTTTCAATAGTTTTTTGAACCGCCGATAGCTCTGCCTCTACTTTGATGGGCGAATTGGCAAGTCTGGCGTCGGGCCAGTCGCCGGTGTGGTAGGCGACGGTAGCGCCGGGGTCTTTGAGTAAATTACCGGTTAAAATGCTGACCACTGTTTGATCGGGCCGAATAATGCCTTTAGCCACCAGCTTGCGGGTTCCCGCCACAGACGCCGCCGATGCCGGTTCGCAGCCGATGCCGCTTTGGTCTACCATCGCTTTGGCGTCCATAATTTCCGCATCGGTCACCGCTTCTACCAGCCCGTCCGTCCACTCCAGCGAACGAATAGCCCGAGAGTAGCTAACCGGGTTGCCAATACGAATAGCCGTAGCAACGGTTTCGGCTTTCATTATTTTACGTTTGCCAAAGTTGCCCCGATAACTCTGGTAAAAGGGGCTGGCTCCTGCGGCCTGAATAGCCGCCAGTCTGGGAATTTTATCAATCAAGCCCAGTTCTTTGGCTTCGTACAGCGCCTTGCCAAAGGCGGCGGTGTTACCCAGATTGCCAGCCGGCAGCGCAATCCAGTCGGGCGGATTCCACTGAAACCCCTGTAAAATTTCAAAGATGATAGATTTTTGACCTTCCGGCCTGAAAGGGTTGAGACTATTGAGCAGGTAAACGCCCAGATTATCGCAGACTTCCCGCACCAGGCGCATCGCATCATCAAAGTCGCCCTGAATTTGCAGGGTTGTTGCGCCGTAGGCCAATGCCTGCGCCAATTTTCCCGCGGCAATTTTCCCCGCCGGAATGAAGACCAACGCGGGAATATTGGCCATTGCCGCATAAGCCGCCAGCGATGCCGAGGTGTTGCCGGTAGAAGCGCAAGCCACCGCCCTCGCGCCGATGAGTTTGGCCTGCGTGGTTCCCACCGTCATCCCGCGATCTTTGAAGGAGCCGGTGGGGTTTTCGCCTTCGTGCTTGGCGTAAAAACGCGCTGCGCCCACATAAGCAGATAATTTGGGATGCTCGTACAGGGTGGTGTTCCCTTCTCTGCGGCTGACAATATCGGCGGGACTGGCGGGGAGGATGATTTCCCGGTAGCGCCACACGCCGGAAGTAGTGGTAGGCACGTCTTTGGGACCGGGCGGCCCGCTCAATCGCCCGTCAAAGAGGCCGCGCGAAACTTGCGGGCGCAGTTCATCCAGATTGTGCCACACATCCAGCAGCCCGCCGCAATCGCACACGTAGCGCACGGCGTTAGAGGGATATTCTTTTTTGCAAGAGATACATCGCAGAGAAATGGTCATTTGCTTATCGCTTTCGTATTCTCACTAACATATACCCTCCGGATTTGACAGGCATTTCGGCATCAAAATCCCGTCGTTTGCCAAAAGACCGCTGACGGCAGACCGCAGACCGCTGCAAAATCGACCTCTCGGCGGTCAACCGTCGGCGGTCGGCGGTCAAACGGGGACGCAAACCTTGTCAAATTGCAGGGGTAGTATGTTAGTGAGTTCGTATTTATTTAAGTTTAACTCAAACTGGATTCAGGCGCAATTGCCTGAATTTGTAGTTGCTCAAGCGCCATCCACTGACGACCCGGCGCGTTTAGCAAGCCGCGCTTCAAGCGTCCCCAGGGCGTAACAATCATAAATTGATTATCCAGCCACATCACAAAGCCCAGAGGCCCGCGCGGCGACGTACTGCAATTCAGCGTAAGTTGCCCGTCCACAAAAAAACGAACGCGCCGCGCTTCCCATTCGATGACGTAGGTGCGCCAGTCTGTCATTTCTGCGGGGACGATGGCTTCAGAAACCTTGATAGCGCGTTGGGCGATGGGCCACACCGCGCGGTAGAGACGGCGAAAGTTCATCAGCGGCGCAGCGACAGGCGATAGCGGCAGCAGGGCCAAAAAAGGCCAATTCAGCGCGTCAATTGTTGCCGCTTTCCAGCCGAAGCCGGGGGCGTCCAGCGCCAGCGCCATATTTGACGGCGGCGAGGCGTAAAAAAACCACAGCGCGCGCGGCAGCGCAGGCTTTCGCGGGCCGGTCATCATAAAAGGGTCGTTCCAAAAGCCAAATCCGGCTGTGCCGCGCAACGCGCCCGAAGGGTGAGAAAAACGCGCTCGCGCGCTCATTCGCAGGGGAGGCCGCCACAAAAAATTTCGACGTGAAAGGGGCTGGTAATCGTCAAGCTGCGCATCGCTGTACTGCGTTGCGCGGGCGTCTGTGGTAACAAAGCGCAGCGAGTCGCCCTCCACTTCCAGCGCCCCCGTCCCCCGAACAAAGGATGAAGGCTTATAGTCCACAGATGGACACAGATTTTCACAGATAAAATCAAAAAATAAAAAATCCGTGTCCATCTGTGTTAATAGTTCGGCTGCGCTCACTACAGGTCTGTGGACTGTTTTTGCCTTGTTTTGCCGCATTTTTTCTTATCCCGAATTCAGATTTTTCAAAATTACGCTCACATTTTGCCCACCGAAGCCGAAGCCGTTAGCCATTGCGTAGCGCACTTCTGCCTGACGCGCCCGAAGCGGCACGTAATCCA
>DUEH01000229.1 GCA_011192195.1 Chloroflexota bacterium
ACCGGCCTGCCCGCCGACGGGCATCGTCTGGTTCAACTGTGGAGCTGGTTTTCTACCGACCACGCCCCGCCCGCAGGGTATTTCAAATACGGCGGCGACCTCTTCACCAGCGGCGGCAACCTCACCGTCATCGGCCAGCGATTTCAGCAAATGGCTGCGGCGCATTATACGCCCTACGTGGATTTACAGCCTGCGCCGCCTGCCACGTTGATCGCGTCATCCAGGGCCATCACGGTTAGCGCGTACATTCAGAATCGCGGTAATATTTCGGCGGCCAATGTAATGGCTGCGGTGTCAATTGTTGATCCCGCTAACGGGCTGACCCTTTCTCAACGCACCTTGAATATGGGAACTATCGAGCGGCGTTATGCGGGAACCTCGCCGCAAATAGCCCACACCTGGCAATTTACCTTCACTTCTCCCTCTACCGCTACCGTTCCCTACTCCATTAACGTCAGCATCCTTTCCCCCGACGATAACGCCGCCAATAACATCCTGTCGCAGCGCATTGACTGGTGGAAAATGGATAACGTAATTGATCTGGAAGTAACCAGTCTGGCTTTGTCTTCGCTTACTGATTTTTTGTACCGGCAGCCTGTAACAATGATTGCTACCGCTACAGTACGCAACGCAGGAGCAACCGTTTCGCCCGATACGCATTTTCAGTTTTTGTTGGCCAGGAACGGGGCGGAGGCAGTGGAATTAACGCCGCCGCAATCATTACCATCATTGCAACCTAATGAAAGCCGAAGCTTTAGCGCAACCGTTGCCATCACCCAGGCCGGTCAGTTGATTCTCTCTGCTACTCTGCCGAACCCCGTTGGACAAGTTGAGATTATTGACAATAATTTACTTACACGCACCATCAACGCCGTTGACCCCAATCAAGTTCATTTGCGTAAAGCAGCCCCGTCCATTGTTGCTGACGGCAGTTCCATTGTTTATACGCTAAGCGTTGAAACGCCGGTGACGTTGACCAATGTGGTCATCACAGATACCATTCCCCTGGGGGCAAGTTACCTGCAAGGCGGCAGCAGAATCGGGCGCGTGGTGCAGTGGGAAGTTCCCGGCCTGCTCCCTGATGGCGCAGCGCCGGTGTTCACCTTTTCTGTCAGCGCCGGTAATGTGGCTATCAACAAAGATTACGGCTTGCTTGTGGATGGTCAAACGTACATTTCGGGACAAGATACCCTTGCCACCCTCATCGAAGGCAAAAGTTACCCCATTGATATTAAAAAAAGCGCGTTAGGGGTTACGCTTCCCCAGTCGCCGCTTACCTACACCTTAACCATTGCAAATCGCAGCGCCATTACCCTCACTGATTTTCTCATCACCGATACTATTCCACCCGGCGCCAATTACATCACCGGCGGCCTTCGCACCGGCGATGTATTGAATTGGACTTTGCCCCGGATTTCTCCCTATTCGCAGATGCAAGCGACCTTTGTAGTCACCACTTCTGTTCCCCTAACCAACAGCAACTACCGCGTCAGCGCCGAAGGAGGCGCGTTGAGCGCTCTTGGCGCTGAAGCAATCATCACGGTCATAGGCGACGAAACGCCGATAGACCCCGGACAAGGCGGAAGCGTCATCATCACCGACGCGTTGAACGCAAAAGTCACCCAATTGCTCACCATTGAAATCCCCGCCAATGCAGTGAGCAAATCTATAACACTGGCTTATGCGTCGGTTCCTCCTCCTGATTCGTGGCTGGCTTCACCCGCTCTGGGTTTCACCGACCTTGTTTTCCATCTGCAAGCCTTTAGCAGCGCCGGAACAGCTCCTTTGCCCAACCTGCCATTGCTCAAGCCAATGACCATCACCGTCCACTACACCAACGCCGTTATCAGCAATGAAAGTAGATTGGGGATTTACTATTTTGATGAAGCCCGGCAAAATTGGCTGCCCGCCCCCACAACCTGTTCCGGCAGCGGCAGCCTTCAATTGCCCCTCAATTTAGAAAGTAAAATTGTTCAAGCTACGGCCTGTCGTCTAGGGCAATTCGCCTTGCTGCAAGAACTATATCCAATTTATATGCCCTTGATTTTTAGAGAGTAGCAGCCTGATTGACTGACAAAACTCCAAAACAGGGGGGGTAAATTTTTGGGTAGTGGTAAAAAAGTAAGTGATGGAGTCCAAAACTACAGTTTTCAATTCCGCAATCATCGCTTACAACTTAACCATTACCCTATTTTCAACGGAGATGAAAAATGAATGAAGCCATCAGCGAATCAGCATCGCCATTGAAAGGTATTGCAGACCGGCTCTTTGCTCTTCTCCAACTTGTGTTTTTCCCCGCGTTCTTACTTTTCATCTTTGGATTTTCCATCAAACTTACCGGCGCCTACACGTGTATCATGGACGTCGTTGAACAGGATACCCGGGTGACCGCAGCAATCGGAGAACCCGTTACGCCGGGCTTTTTTGCCTGGACAACGTCCTACGAAGGCGGTTTTGGACACAGTACGGGGCATTTCTATACCTTCGTGTCCGGTCCGCAGGGGCGCGGTAGAATCGAAGCCTCATTCGGGAGTTCCACCCTCTATGACCTGCTCATAAATATAAAATTCAAAATCCACGGGCGCGAGACCGAACTTTACCGAGGCGCGTATGAGTGTTCCAGTGAATGAGAATTTAATAACTTGTACACTTCGCCAGGAGATTCTCCCCCTCTCCCCCTCTCCCAATCTCCCATTCTAACGCTAATCGGACGCTAATCGGACGCTGAGTAGACGCGCATTTGTTATACTGGCCTCATTATAAGGAATGAGAATTTAATAACTTACCCAATCCGCCGGGAGATTAGAGATTGGAGATTGCAGGCTAATAATCTCTTTATCTCCCAATCTCCAATCTCCAAATGGGTAAGTTATTTACGCACCATTCCTCAGCTTCACCCTGAAGCCTTTTGATGATGATTTGGTTGCCAACTGGTTCAGAAGCCATATCGAGAATGGAGTGGATTACTACGCCGCATCCGAAGCGGGAGGACGAATACTTGGCATTAGCGTGGTAAAAATTGATCCAATTCTTGGTTTCGAACTCTTGGGATTGGTCGTTCGCTCAGAGCATCACCGTCAAGGTATTGGCCGGAAACTGGTGGAGAATGCGGTCGGTCTGGCTCAACAGTCCGGCTTCAGCGCGATATATACCGCTGTCTTTGCCGACAACAAGGCAATGCTTCGCTTGTTGATCGGGTTGGATTTCATTCCAGTTCGCATGACGCATCGGGTCAGGGCTGACGGAGCGGATATTATGTACTTGAAAAAGTATTTTACCTTGTACAGAAATGTCTTGAAATAATGGAGCAAAATTATGTCTGAATTCACCGATTATTTTGCCGTAAAAGCGGACAAAATTGACGCCGTAATACAAAAACTTCGGGAAGCCAGAATCACCTGCTTTGTAGACAACGCAGAATATTTTCCGGGTTACCCGCTAAAAGATGATGAGGGAAGTTGGTTTCTGGTATCGGTTTACGCTGAAATAAGTTGGATGGAGGATGGGAACTATTATTATATCGATAGAAAATTGAAAGAAATCGCCGGCCTGTTCGAAAAAGTCCTTTCCCTTTTTGAAGACGAAGATATGAAGACGTGGCGTATAGAAGTCTAT
>DUEH01000023.1 GCA_011192195.1 Chloroflexota bacterium
CCACGCTGTTCACAATATGGCGCAAGAGAAAAAGGTGCATCCGCGTCTGGCAGCCTACATAGTTGCTATTGACAGAGTAGCCGAGGCCATTCGCTTGAGAGGATGGGCTTGGGTAATGAATGGTGAATGGTGAATTGTAAACATTCGCCATTCGCCAATCCCTTGTTCCCATACCCTGCGCGAGAATAGAAAGGGCGTTGCGCGTTATACGCAGCGCCCTTCCTGTTTTTGACCTTTCCGGCAGAGACTATACAATGGTAAATTATGAACGGTAAATGTTTACCATTTATCATTTATCATTTATCATTTACCATTTATCATTTATCATTTACCATTTATCATTTATCATTTATCATTTATCATTTACCATTCATAATTCGCCATGACTTCACTTTCAGTACGTACATCAAAAGTTCTAGAAATTTATCTTGAGTTATCTCAATACCCCGTTTTGGCTGAAGAAATTCGTGAGCGGATGCGAGAAGAACTCTATCGCCGCCGCGTGATGGTCCCCAGCGAATTTGAGCAAGAGGCTGAGGAAAAAGCCATCCAATCGCAATTCAGGGAGGGGCTGACCGACCCTTACAGCCAGGAGGAACCCGAGGTTTGGGAACGGCGCTTGCAGAAAATCAGAGATGATCTCACCGACTTCTATTTTGCCTACAACTTGCCTCATGACCTCTTTTTGCAGTTGCTTAGAGACACCTTGAACCGGCAGCCGGCTCACCCGGAACCTTCCCTTTCTTTCAATCCGGAACTGGCTCCCTGGGCCATTATTCTTGACAAAGCCAAATACTATGAGCAACTTCCTCCGGCAGAGCGCAGGAAATACGAACATCATTTGCAGCAAATGCTGGCAGTGATTATCAAAGGACTCATCAGCGACCAACTCCCCTTTGTTGGCGTGTCCAGACTTTATCTTGGCGTTTCAGATATTCAGCACATTTTGGCTAACAGGGTGGGGCGCGGCAAAATTGGCGGCAAAGCGGCGGGCATGCATCTGGCCTATAAAATTCTTATTTCTCCGCACCCTAATGACAAACTTGATCTCAGTAAACACGTGTATATGCCCGTTTCGCATTATATTGGCGCCGATGTGTTTTATGATTTTTTAGCCAAAAATGGCCTGTCGGCTTATATGAATCGCAAGTACAAATCTGTTGAAGAAATTACCGCCGAATTTGAAAACATCAGAGAGACCTATCTGGCTGGAGGATTTTCCCCAAAAATTATCAACCAGTTGCGGAAAATGCTGGCTAAACTAAGGGGCAAACCCATCATTGTGCGCTCCTCCAGTTTACTTGAGGATCGCTTTGGCACATCTTTTGCCGGAAAATATGATAGCTACTTCTGCCCCAACCAAGGCTCGGATGAAGAGAACCTGCAAGCGTTGCTTTTAGCAATTAAACAGGTTTACGCCAGCACCGTTGGCCCGGCAGCGTTGTTGTACAGAAAAAACAGGGGATTGCTGGATTACGATGAGCGAATGGCAATTTTGATTCAGGAAGTGGTGGGCATTCCCTACAAAAACTACTTTTTTCCCGCTTTGGCCGGCGTTGGCTTCAGCCGCAATCCCTTTCGCTGGAACCATAAAATCAAGCGACGGGTGGGCTTTTTGCGCATGGTGTGGGGCCTGGGTACGCGCGCCGTTGACCGCGTAGGCAGCGACTACCCGCGCATGGTATCCCTTAGCCACCCCACGCTGCGCCCGGAAACCAATCGCCGCGAGATCAAGCGTTATTCGCAACGCTTTGTGGACGTACTGGATCTAAGCGAAAATACGCTTAAATCCCTGCCCGTCAACCAGATTATCGGCCCGAATTACCCCGCCATACAAAATTTGGTTTCCATAGACAAAGGAGATTATTTGCAAAATATTGTGGCTCTGGGCGGCGGTCTGGAAGCGGATAAAATGGTGCTGACCTTTGATAATCTGCTGAAGAACACCCGCTTTGCCTCCCTGATGAAAGCCATTCTGAGAAAACTGGAACGCGCTTATAAAACGCCGGTGGATATGGAATTTGCGGTGGAAATTATCCCCGATTATCCACAGCCGGATTTCAAAATATACATTTTGCAGTGCCGCCCTTTGATCGAGCAACCCTATCTGGAAAAAGTAGATTATCCCCATCACCTCCCTGATGACGACATCATCTTTAGCACGCATAAGTGGATGGCCTCCGGGCGCGTTTCAGACATCAATTATGTGGTCTACGTAGACCCGGCTGCTTATGGCGCCTTAAGCGATTATTCTACCAAAGCAGAAATTGGACGCGCCATCAGTCGCATTAATAAAGCATTGGAAGACGAAACTTTTATCTTGCTGGGACCGGGTCGGTGGGGCAGTTCTAGTATTGATCTGGGCGTTAGGGTTACTTACGCCGACATTTACAATACCCGCATTTTGGGTGAAATTGCCATCTCTCGCGGTAGGGAAACGCCTGAAGTCTCTTATGGAACGCATTTTTTTCAGGATTTAGTAGAGGCTGAAATCTATCCGCTACCCATCTATCCCGATGCCGAGGGCGCTGTTTTCAAGCATCGCTTCTTTGCCGAGCTGCGCAACAGCCTGAAAGATATTTCTCCCAGAGATGAAGCCCTGGCTGATTACATCAAAGTGATTGACGTGCCTGCCATTAGTGGCGGCAAAGTAATGGAAGTGGTCATGGACGGCGAAAACGAGCGCGCCATAGGCTACTTAAAGCTGCCCGAACGCGATGATGATGACGAGGACGAAGAAGATTGAGAGATGTGAGTGATGTAAAAATTGTAAAAACGCAGTTCCGCAAAAGTCACACATAACAGCAAAAGAAACCGGCATCGAATTGCGCAAATTGCGCGAATTAAACAATAAAAATTTGTAAAATTGGTGTAATTCGATGCAAAATTATTAGTGTACACAATTTTTCTGTGTGACTTTTGCGGAACTGCGTAAAAAGAAAGAAGGCGTCGGAATATGTCCCGACGCCTTCTTTCTTTTTTGCTGCTACTGACTCCCCTGCAAAAAGGTATGAAGAAAAGCGAGTCTAAATGGCCTCTGAGGCGTTATAGAAAGTGTAAAAAAGAGTACACAGGCGGAGGCAAAGAAATGTTTCGAGCAAACACTGGGCATCTACAAAAAGCATTATTCAGCGGGTTGAACCAATTACCGAAGAATCTGAACGAACGTCTTGAGGATTCGTGGGCGGGTACGTTCTACGATATGATATTCATTCGAATTGACGAGAAGCCGTATGCCGTGCTGTATGCAGACATAGCCTCGCGCCCCAACGTGCCGGTAAACGTACTGGTAGGCCTGGAAATACTCAAGGCAGGGAACGGATGGAGCGACGAGGAGATGTACGAGAATTATTGTTACAACGCGCAGGTGCGTCGGGTCTTGGGATTGTACAGTCTGGACGAAGGGTATTTGAGTATGCGAACGATATACGTCTTTCGGGAGCGATTGGCCAGGCATATGGGAGAGACAGGAGAGAACCTCTTTGAGCAGACCTTTGAGATAGTGATTGGATCGGCGGCAATGGTCAATCTACGTCGCATTCAACGGTTTCAAGTAGAACAACGACGGGAAGCAACAAAAAAAGCGAAAGGAAAGGGAATAAAAACCCCTTTGCTTTCACTTTTTAGCCGCGTATTGGCAACTTTCTTGAAACAATTCTATCCGGTTACTAGCTTTTCGCCCCTCTACTATTGAGTTTTTACACCGGAGTCATGACAATAAATGCAAGGTGAAGACAAAAGTTATGTTCAGAATACTATCCCCGCTGAAGGAACCATTCGTTCATAATGCATCTGGGGCAGCCCGCGACGGTCACCGGGGACCAGGGCGCGCCCGCCGAAATAATACGCCTGCGTGGAGCCGCCGCCATCCAGATTGACGGCGCTAACCGCCCCCGCCTCGCGCAAGAGATTGGTCAGTTCAAGCAATGTTGCGCCGTCGCTGTCCACGCCGGGGACTTCCAGACCCCGGTTGACGCCGGCGACCATCACCAAAATCAGATCGCCATTCTCCGTCACCCCCAGAGCGACTCGCCCGTGGCGGGTTTGGTCAATATTGGTAGCGTAATCTGTGGAGACAACGCCAATCTGCCAAGCTTCACCTTCAAGGAAGCGACTGGTCCAAAACTGCTCTTTGGCTTCCAGGTAGCTGTCAGTCAAGGGCGAGCGTCCATCTTGCAGTAGAATCGGCCCGTTTTGGATGGCTTGAACAACGCCTTGATGTTTTGGACGCACAAAGTGATAATCGAGCAGGAAGTGGGTTTGAAGTATCTGCTGTAATTCGCGCTGATCTGCAACTGAAAGCGCCTTCGGGGCAAAAGAGATCACAAAACCGTTTTGCGGCAGCGCCAGACCGCCTCCCACCTGCCAACTCACAATTCGTCGATCTACCACTGTCAGTTCAAATCGCCGCGCTGCCGATGGCGTGCAACCCAAAACGCGCCCTTGATCGGCAACGCCATAATAGCGGGTGTAAAGCGTGGCTTCAGACGGCTCTTCTTTGTTGAGGGTGAAGGGGATACCTCCCTTGTCAGACGACGCATCATGATGTGTCAGCTTAAGGCCGTTGGGCAAGGTGATACCCAAATCATCCATTCCCAAAAAACCTGTTTCCCAATGACCTGCCTGATGTTGAAAGATAGCCCCTCGCCGGTACAAGGGAGGACGCTGAATTTGTCTTTCGGCAACCCAGAGGTTGAATGCCTCTCCCAATGCGGAATGATGGCTGAAGAAATCATCTTGTTCCAGCAGAAAAAAGGCGGTGTTGAAAACCAGTCGCGGCCGCTGTTGCGCAACCACGTCGCTTAAAAACGCGCAGCGATCAATCGGAATTAGATTTTTGTAGACATCGAAATCGGCGAAGTCCAATTCCTTTGGCATTGTATTAGCAAAGCCAGACTCCAGACGCAGGCGATTTTGGGCGCTCAGCAGGGAAATGACCGCCTCACCGCGCTGCTGCCAATCGCCTGTCGGCGCGGCAACCTGCCAGCCGCCATCTTGGTAGCGCAGCCAGCCTCGTTCAAAAAGAACGCGCATAGTGTAGGTGATGAAGGAATTGGCGCTGAGGATGGTTTCGCCCGCTGCGGTGGTGTGGGAGAGGCCGGGGAAAACCGCCGCCGCCGGTTGATCTTGCTCCAGGCGATTGAAAGCCACGATCAGCGGGGCGCTTTCGCCCCGCTCCAAAGCCTTCACATAGCGCAGGTGGGCGATGTCTTTGAGTTTTATCTGAGAATCGCGCTGGTCAATGTCGCTCAGGCGCAGGCTCCGGGCCGGAAAACGAAAGATGACGGCGTCAGAAAATGCGCCGTCGGTGTGGTGGGTGCGTTGGTTGCGTTTGTGGATGTAAGCGGGTAATGTCATTGGATTTTGCCTCTTTTTGTACATTTTAGTACGTTATTCTTTTTGGGCAAAATTCCATTTCCATCTGAAGCAATGCAGTATCCTCAACCGCGCCTTAAGAGGCTACTTTAATTCCGCCAGCGATTCTTCGGCCAGTTTTATCCACTCAGAATTGTTGCTGATGCTAATAAAGTGTTCCAGATCGGCGCGGGCATCTTCTGTGCGGCCCATATCGGCCAAAATGATTCCTCGGTTAAAGTAGAGGGGGGCGTGGTTGGGGTCAATCTTGATAGCGTAGGTGAGGTCAAATACAGCTTCTTCATTTTTTCCCAATGCGTACAATAGAACAGCGCGATTGAAGCGGGCGGCAATGGAGTCCGGATTGAGTTCTACGGCCATATTGTAGTCATCCCTGGCCTGTGTCAGTTTGCCTAATTGATGGTAAATCTGTCCTCTATTGCTGTAAAGGTCGCCTTGGTCTGGTTCCAGATAGATGGCCTCGCCAAAGTCTTCTATGGCGGCGTCCAGGTTTCCCTGCGCTACATTCACCGAGCCGCGCCCGGCCAGAGGCAGCGCCCAATGCGGGTTTTTCTCGGCGGCGGCTTGAAAGTCTGCCAGCGCTTTTTCATACTCGCCCAGATTAGAGTAGGCAACGGCGCGATAGTAGTAGTTTTCGCTTTCATCCGGCGCTATTTTTACGGCTTGGGTGAGGATTTTGACGGCGGTTTCATTGTGCCCCAAATCTATCTGATCCAGGGCAGAAAGCCTCAGCGCTTTAATTTGAAAGTCAGTATCGGTCTGTTGCTCTATTGCAGCGGCTTGTCGCTGTGTCAAGGCTGGTTTTTTTTGCTGTCCGCTTGTTAGCAAAAAGCCAACTATCATTACTAAAATGAAGACGACGCTTCCGGCCGTCAGGCCGATGAGGAGGGGGTTTTTGCGTTTTTGTGTTTTTGATTTCATTGTCTTTCCAGAATTTGGCAGATAGTGAAAAGTGAATAGTGAACAGTGAGTAATTTTCCACTATTCACTATTCACTTTTCATTGTTTTCCCCGGCCTGACTGGAGAGGACTCAGGCCGGGGATAGGGTATTAACTTAGTGATGCTTAGGACTTGCGAGTGAAGAACACTGCGCCACCGCCAACAACCAGACCCAGAATCAGGGCCACAATGGTCCAGAGGGTCATGTTACCGCCGCTGCCTGGCGCTGCGACGGGAACTGCGGCTGCTTCAGCGGCTTTGGCTTCGGCAGTAGCGGCTTTGGCTTCGGCGGCTTCGGTTTTGGCTTCGGCGTCGGCAATAGCAGCGTCGGCGTCGTCTGAACCTTGCGCTTTAGCGTCGGCCAGCGCGGCTTCGGCTTCGGATGCTTTGGCTTCGGCGGCTTCAGCGGCTGCTTGCGCGTCGGTAGCTTTGGCTTCGGCGGCGTCAAGGTCTGCCTGGCTGGGGCCGCCAGAACTTTCGGCGGGCGCTGCGGCGCCTTCGGACGGTGCGGCAGCGGCTGTATTGATGACCTCGTTCATAGTGTTGATATGATCCTCATTGCTCATCGCTTCACCGAAGTTGGCGATGACCTGATCAGTCCAGAACGCTTCATCGGCCATATTTTGGTGACAGCCCATGCAGACGCCGGTGCGTTCCATTTTGATTCGCATATCTTCAGGCAGCGGGCCGGAGTCTGGCCAGTGGGAGCCAACGGTTTGCATTTGCTGGCCCGTTTCGGGGTCAACAATTTGGCTCAGGTCCATGGGCAGGTCAGGGATGGCGGCTATTACAACTTTGCTGGCATCAGCCATCATAGAATTGGCTGACATGTTGCCGGCCATTTCGGCGGTTTCCAGGTCAACGTAGCGATCCTGGTCATAGCCGTTCAGGAAGCGTCCGCCTTCAATGCCGTAGCCCAGAGTTTTGGGGTTGGAGTGGCAGCTTTCACAACTGCGCGCTTCACGACCGGCGGTGTGCGGTTGTACCGGAGCCATGTCAAGCCCACGTTGACCTTCGGGGCCGGCGCCTTCGGTGTTGGGCGGCGTGCGGCCAATTTCATTGTGGGTAATGGTTTCACCGTCGATGATGACGGTGAAGATGACCTGACAGCCGGGCATAAGCGGAGTCACGCGACCTTCGCCGTTGATACCCAGCACCGGCTCTTCCCAGCGCAGGTAAGAGCGACTTTCCATAATCTTGCCGGGAGACTTAATGTTGTCGTAGGTCCCGTTGTACTTTTCGGCGCCGGTGGATATCCAGTCGGTGTCCATGATCTCGTTGCCGTCGGCGTCAGTGCCGTAGACGGCTTTTACGTGGCATCCGTAGCACTGCGGCGCCCAGTCGGAGTGGCAGGCGTAACATTCCAGCTTCTCCATATGAGCGCCAATTTGGGTCATGGCTACTTCGGCGTCCAGACTTACCCATTCTCCTGTATCAGCAATATCTTTCAGAACGGGGACAAAGAAGTCTTTGCCGGTGGCAGAGTGCAGCAACACTTTGCCATCAGACTGAAGGACAACGTTGCCCAGCGGGTTGCCGCGAGCAGAGAGCAGGTAGCCGTCTTCCGCGTCGTAGAGCGTGCCGTCAAAAGTAGCCAGGTCCATCAGGCCGCCCAGACCGCGCGCATCGCTGGAAAGTTCGCCCAGCGCGGCAAATTCTTCGCCGTAGCCAATGGGCAGGTCCCAGGGATAGGCCGTGGGTAGACCGTGACAGTCCTCACACTCAATTTCAACCTGACCCAGCGTGGTGCCAAAGATGTTGCCGTCACCGTGCATATCAATGCTGGTGTGGCAGTCCTGACAGAGCATACCGCCTTCGGGGTTCTCTGCCCGGCTCATCGTTTCGTGGTGCAGGTCGTCTTTAATGAAGAGATAGCGTTTGGTGTGCAGACGTCGGCCGCCGTCTTGCTTGGTGCCGTCGTCATAGAATGGCGTGCCGTAGGGGAATTCCATAATACCTTGATAGCTCACGCCAATGCGTTTACCGCGATTGTGGCAAGAGACGCAACTTTCGGTGGGAATACCGCCGCGCGCTTCTCTGGTGCCTTGTATAGAGTGAACTAACAAGTGGCCCGGTTCTTCCTTGTCAATGCTTGGGTCGCCGCCCTCGTACAGACCCTCGTTGCTGTAGGGAATGTGACAAGAGGAGCAGCCCTGACCACGCCAGTCACCGCGCTTGGCTCGCCCTTTTACGCCCACGTGACAGCGTTGGCACTGCTGCCGAGAGTAGGTGATACCGGCCAACTTGGGGTCAGCCTTGATCTCTTCTACTGTGGGAAGGGGGGGAACTACAAGTTCGGTGGGGAACTGGTCGGGATAGGCGGCTTTGATTTTTTCCATGTAGGCTTTGTAGGTGTCGGTGCCAAAATTGGTAACAGAGCCTTCAACATCGTAGTTGCCGTAAGTCACGCTGTAGTCGTCAGGAATGCCAAACGCCCAGAAGTTACCTTGAATTTTACCGGCTTCGGTATTCATCAAAGAGCGTTCTACGGCGTGGGCGTAGTTCACGTGACATTGACCACAGGTTTGATCGGCAACCCAGATGCTGCCCGGGTCGGGAAAGAATTCTTCAAAGGGCAGACCGGCAGGCGCGCCAGTGTGCGCGGCGTCTGCGTCTTCGGTTTCATCGGGATTACCGCCGTGACAAGCGGTACATTCCCCTTTGGCCATAATTTGTTTCATCATGTCGCTTTCAGGGTCACGAATATTCTCGATTCCCTCATGACATGTCAAGCAACCTTCGCTCTCGCCGTCTTGCAGCGTGGCAGCAGCGTGGTCTTGCGCGGGCATTGCTTCGTCGGCCGCAGCCGGCATAACCGCAAATAGACCTACAGCGAGCAGAGCGAAGGCAGTTATGAGTAAGATGGTTTTCTTTGTCATCTTCCTCTACCTCCTGGGGTTTTCCTCATTAGAATAGTTGGATTAAAAGTAACTACCAAGGCTCAGGTGCGACGCACTTAACAAATTGCTTTTTCTGGCAAATAACTGTCCAATACAGTCAAAATTTGCACTTGAAAACCGTTTCGTGAAGTGCGTTGCACCTGTTTCCGCTTGTGGCTGAGTAGTTACAAACCAGGTTATCATAGTTCAAAACTATTACATTTCGTGTTACAAAACGCCTATTTCTTTCCAGAAAATTGGTACCCTATACCGCGCTGGGTAATGATATACTGCGGTTTGCCGGGATCAGCTTCTATCTTCCCTCGCAGACGATGGATATGCACTCGCAAAGCTTCCTCGTACACTTCTTCCAAAGGCCACAAGCGATGCAGTAAAAAATCAGCCGTCACCACATGACCGGCGTTGCGCATTAAGATGTACAGCAATTTCGTTTCGGTAGGTGTTAAAGCGTGCGGCTTTCCCTGAATGAAGGCGCGCTGATTGGCAAAATCTACTCCCAAATAATCATCCACCTGAATAATTGGCTCTAGCGCGTACCTAAAATCGCCCATTCTACGCAGCACGCGCTGAACTCTGGCTAATAATTCGCGCGGGCTAAAAGGCTTGGTCATATAATCTTCGGCAAAACGCTCGATGCCCTGCACAATAATGTCTTCTTCGTCAATAGCCGAGAGAAGGATAATAGGTAAATCAGAGAAACGTTGCACCCGCTCACAGAACTCAAAACCGTCCATTCCGGGCATACTGATGTCTACAATAGCCAAATGAGGCACCCCGTAGCGGCTTATCTTGTCCAAAGCCTCTGCGCCAGAGCAGGCTGTTATTGTTGCAAAGCCGGCCATCTCTAATTTCTGTTTGACCAGATTCAAAATTGCGGCGTCGTCATCAACAATCAAGATGTGTTGGCCTGTTAACGTAAAGGCGTTTGAATTGGAAATATCCATAGCTGCTTACTCAATGCTGTGTTAAATGCGTCCCAATCATTTTACCATTCAAACAAGGGTTTACCAATTTTCAAGCAATCAAAAAGGTGTTAAAGGTTCTGGTTCTCCGGCAAAAATCTTTTTCAGGATACGCCGCTCTCGTTCTTCTACAATCTGCAAAAAGGGGTCAACGTCGCGCGTGTTTTTTAGCGCCAGCAAGCCGCGTTCAAAAAAACCGTGCAGTTCGCTCAGGCCGGCTTGTTTGGCCGGGCCACGCGCCAAGCGCAGACTGGGGGCTACAAAAGACATTCGCGCAAAGCGGTTTACCCGTCGGGCAACGGCCACAATCAGTTCGATCTGCTTCTCACGCTTGGCGTAGTTATCGCAAAGGCGGTAGGCTTTGGCGTACATTGTTTCGGTGAGGGTGTTGCTAAAATCAAGTTGATTCACCAGCGCTTCCAACAGAGCGTTATCCAGTTCTTCGGTGAGGGCGCTGAGTTCCAGTGTCAGGGTCATAGCGCGCAGCGCCTGGGGCGAAAAGAAACGGCGCAAGAACCGGTAAAGGCGTTCGCCATCCAGATTGCGGCGGCTAAAATCTTTGGGGGCGTAAATATCTTCCAGAAAAAAACGGTAAAGCGCGCTGTACCGGGGATTGTCTCGCAGGTCGGCGTAGGTCTGCGCCAGTCGGCGGGACTGCCAGGAACGCAGCAAGGCCATTTGGGGAGGCAATTCGGTTGCTGAAGCTTCCCCCTGCTCCTCACTTTGTCGCAGGTGAAAAAGCAATCGCGCTGTATCTTTCAGGCTAAATTCTTTGTCTGTGGGTTGCACAAGCTACGCTCCAGGCGCCTTGCTCCAGACCCCTGTCCATTCGGGAACTCTGGTCCATCCTTGCTCCCGAATGGCGGCTGATATGGCGGGGTCAAAGAAAAATTCGCTGCGTACTGCCGCTTCTTCAACGCTGTTAAACTGGTAGTCGGTTTGAATTTCCTGACGGGTGAAGCCCCATTTACGTTCCAGCCAGGCGTAATAGTCGGCCAGTCCGCTGGTGGGGGGCGCAGGGTTCAAACTGCCGGTGGTCAATGTTTCAATGATAATCAACGCGCCGTCCGGCGTGACCATCCGGCGCATCTCTTGTAACACACGGCTGACTTGCCGCGTCCAATCATCGCCAAACCAGGAAATAAAATGCCCGATGGCCCAGCCAGCCGTCACCACATCGGCCCAGTTGTTGGGAAGAGGCAGCTTTCGCATATCCCCCTGAATCAGGGGCCAGCGCCCTTGCGCTTTGTTTCGCTGAACCTGATGCTCTTGCAGCATCCCCCGATGCAAGTCAAGCCCAATCAGATGCGCCGCCACATCCCGTAAAAGCAGCGGCAGGCGACCGGTTCCGGTTCCCAGATCAAGGATGCGTTTTCCGCGCAGAGGCGTCACGCGCTGTAGGGCGGGGAGCAAGTTGCCGTCCGTATCTTCCGGCGTTATCAGGCGATGGTAGTCTGCCGCCCGGTGTTTGTAGATATGTGTGTAATGTGTTGTCATCTATCAAGTCCCAGTCAGTTCTCGTTCCTGAAAAAATATAGTAGCAACGCTGTCAGCGAAAAGCCGTCGCTTATTGTTCGTTCCGCAATCATCCGGCGAATTTCAACCGGCGCCAGCCATTTTACCGCCTTGACTTCATTTCGATCAAACTCGCCGCTCTCTGTTGTCGCTCTGGCCTTGACGATGTGGAAAACTTTGTTTGAAATGCCGTTCATTGGGTGGTAGGTGTAGAGCAATTGGTGGTCGGCGGTCTGACAGCCCGTTTCTTCCAGCGCCTCACGTTTGGCCGCCTGGATGATGTCTTCCCCGCTATCCACGCCGCCAGCCGGTATCTCCCATTCGATGCTGCCGGTTGTGTAGCGATAAGCGTGGACAAAAAGAATTTCGCCGCGAATGTTTTCAACCAGTACGGCTACCGCCTCTTTCTCAAACTCCAGAATGTGGTGTTTTTCGATTGTCCGACCATCAGGAAAGCGAACTTTGTCCGCGTAAAGATTTACCCAGGGGTTTTCATAGATGACAGTTCGCGCTAATCGCTCCGGTTGCTTCATTCTATGCTTCCTCTGCTTCTGGCGTTTTTTCCTCTCTGCGCCGCATCAACCAAACGCCAATCTTGAACATCCCTCCGGCGACCAGCATCGCCCAAGCTACAATTGAGACCGCGCCCAATAATTGCGCGTTCATCTGAGCGGGCCAATCCGGGACGTATCCGGGGGCTGCCAACAAACCGGACACGCCCTGCCCGCCGACGCTCAAATAAGTTTCCATCCCCACGTTATTCCAGCCCACGCCGCTGGAGCCATCGGCCAGCAAGCCCACCAGCAACCAGCCTAACACGCCCATCACGCCAAAGGTTGCTACGCCGCCGGTGTGATCGTCCAGCTTGAGGGTGTGGTCAATCAGGTAGATGAACAAGGGAAGCAGCAATCCCGCAACGCCGCCGGCCGCAACCGCTTGCCAGGGCGAAACGAAGGGCGCTGCCGCGCTGAGCAAAATTAATCCGGCCAATGCGCCCCGCGATGTCATCAAGGGATTGAATTGGGCAGTGGTGAATCGGCTGTAGAGAGCGGCCAGTACGGCAGCGGAAAAGGCGGCCAAAATGCCGTTCAGCGCGGCTCTGGGCATAGCAAATTCAACAGCGGCAGGAATGTGCTGTCCGCTGGCAATAAACGCCCAACTCCACAAAATCATTCCCAGACCAAAAAAGCTGAGCAAGGGCAGGTGGGCGGCAGGCATTTGAGTTACGAATGACGAGTTACGAGTTACGAGTTTGTCATTTGTCATTTGTCCTTCGTCATTCGTAGTTCGTAATTCGTCTTTCGTCATTCGTAATTCGTCATTCGTAACTCGTAATTCGTTTCGACGAAAAACCAGCAGCGCAGCCAAAGTTGCCGCGCCAGCTATCACAAAAGGCAGCGCCATACCTGCGTCTACAAAGCCGTGTCCCAGTTGCAGGTTGACGCCCAAATTCGCCAGCCATCCGGCGCTCCACAGCCAATTGCCCGCCAGCGGATAGAGTAAGGTTCCCGACAGCAGACCAAAAGCTAACAGCATCCAGACTTTGGCGCGCCGGTACAGAATAAAGGTCGGCGCAACGACGGTAACGCCCAATAATGCCACGTGCCGCAGGAAGAGATCGTACACGCCCGGCGTAGCTGCCGGGCCAAGCAGCGCCCAACCGCGCAAACCAATCATTCCCCAGCCCGTACCAAAAGACGCATCCAGCGGCGACCAGTTCCAGTATAATTCCGCAAAATCCGGGTGCGGGTTGCTCACCGACAAGCCGCCAAATTGAAAGGCAAATCCAGCCCCAAAATAGGCCAACACCGCCACGCCCCACACCACAAAGGCGCTGGCAGCCGCCTGGGGCGCTATTTTCTCCGCGTCCGGCAAGCTGCTGCTGAGAAAGAGAATCAGCCCCAGCGGTAACAAAAGCAGGAAGCCGGCCGTACTGGCCGTCCCCGTCACCAGCGATGCTTGCTCCGGCGGCTGCGCCCACGTCGGCGAGGTCAGCAACAAGAGCAGCAGGATGGTTAATGTGAGTATTAAAAACAGTTGTAGTTTATCAAGCATAAATCACTCCTCCTTCCCCCTATTTTACCATAAAACAGCGCAAAAATAGAGTTGGGCAGGTACAAATTGAAAGTTGACAAAGATACGTAAAGAGGTTAGGCTGGTGTTCTATGGGACTAAAAACCCCCACACCTATCAAATAGCGCTGGGGTTGTGGCAGTCGGTGGGGGGAATTATTGTGTTGGCCGGGGTTATGCTGGCACGGAAAGGGAGTTAAAAACTGATGACAGACAAAAACCAAGTAGCCTCATCCGTCTGGCCGCCAAAAATGGTAGTCTGCGTAGGAACGGTGGTATTGAAAGAAGGCAGGGCATTGCTCATACGCCAGGCCGAAGGGCACTCGCTGGAGGGGCAGTGGAGCGTCCCTTGGGGCATTGTTGACCCGGACGAAGCGCCGGAAACGGCGGCCGTACGTGAAACGCAAGAAGAAAGCGGCGTTACGGCCAAAGTGGAAGGATTGCTGGGCTACCAAAACCTGCAAACACCGGGCTGGATAGGCATTGCCTTTTTGTGTCGCCACGTGGACGGCGTCCCCATCCCCGACGGGTATGAAACCGACGCCGCCGCCTACTTCTCGCTGGCCGAAATGGACGCCCTGAGTGAGCCTATTGAACCCTGGTGCGATTGGCTGGTTCGCCGGGCGCTGAACGGCGAGCATCAGGTCATTTTCCCCGAGCCGGATAACCCCTACCAACCGCAGATGGCTTTTTTGTAGCATCATCATTTCCTACACAAAGCCAACACTTTTCCCACGCCGCTTGAAATGTATCTTTCCTAACTATTATTTTAGCGCCTACTCCCCCTTTAACAGTGGAATAAGCGCCGCATTCTCTCCCGATGCGTCTTCGGCTACGGGCAGGCGTTCCAGCGTGTTCAGGTCATACATCCCAAGCGCCAGATGACACTCGCCGGGGGGAAGATTCTGCGGCAGAATCAGCGATACAGGGTCAATGACCGTTTCGCCGGGGAGCCATTGGCCGGTGGGATAAGCGCCGTCCAGCGGTTGGCGGTCCCACTGGGCAAGGGTGTTGTTGGCTTCGTCTCGCAGGTGGATGAAGATGGTGTAATCGCTCTCGATGGCGTTTAGCGCCGTCCAGAACAACGTCAATTGCGGCGGCGATTGTTCCGCATCCAGCGCGTAACCGTCCAGGCGAATGGCGTCGCCTAATTGCGCGTTAATGATAGTTTCGGGCGCGGTGGGGATGGGGTTTCGATTGGCGCGGGTGCGATAAACCAGCGCGCCGTCCTGCGCCCACACTTGTTCCATCTGCGTATCCAGCGTTGCCAGCCAGTCGCCCAGATAGAAGCCAAAAGTGGTCAGGCGTTGCGTGTCTACAACAAACCAGGCTTCGCCTGTATTCAAAACGCTGTTGAAGGCGCTCGCGCTGCCCAGCCAGGGAGCGCCCAGCCAACGATCAACCGGCTGTTCCGGGTAATCCAGCAAAAACTGCCCGGCGTTGTTTTGGATGGCAAAATAATCCACGCGGTCAAGATACAGGGCGGCGGCGCTGGTGTTCATTGTCAATACGGCGTCATCGGATTGCCGGTGTTCGGCCACGTATTGAAAGGCCAGATTGTAGGGCGGCTCCGGCGTGCGCCAGGCAATGAGCAAGTCTTTCCACAGTCTCGGCAACGTTACAAGTAGCAGAACGCCAAAAAAGACCATCGCGGCCTGTCTAAAGGTGTATCGCTGCCAACGCTGTTGGCCCGTTTGCGCTTTCATCAGCGCAAACCATCCCTTGATGAGCAACAATAAGTATTTCAGGCTTGCCGCTGTAATCAAATAGAACAGGGGC
>DUEH01000230.1 GCA_011192195.1 Chloroflexota bacterium
ACAGTACCGCAAAAGTCACCTGAAACGGTTGGACGAATGACGAAGGACGAAAATTGCTGCTTGCATAAGTAATTCGTCCTCCGTCTTTCGTCCTTCGTCGGCTCGTGTGCGACTTTTGCGGTATTGCCTTTTTACGGTAGTGGTTACACGGTAAGTGATGCTTCGGAGCAACAAAGTTTAACTTTGTCGCCCCATCACTTACTCTTTCACCACTACCCTTTTTACTACTGCTTTTTGTCTCATTTGACCTGTCCTTTCCTGATATTGTTTACCTGATTTTACTACTCTTTACTGCTTTTTGCTGTAAACATATATCAGGACGGGTCAGACATTTAGAACTTGACCCGAACGCATGGGACCGCGAGATGGTAGAAGAATGGATAAGAGAATTAGGTGAATAAATGCTTTGGGTTGTCAACATTTGAAAATGTAGAGCTATGGATGTATAATTTGATTGATGAGAGAAGAATTGTTAAGCAAGGCAAAAGAGAATTTAGAAGCATCTCAAAGTTGCCTTGATAGTGGATTTTATAACGTTTGTGCAAGCCGTTCTTATTATGTTGCCTTTCAAGCCGCAATCGTTGCTCTTGCGGATAAGGGCAAAAGAAGTGATAAAAATAGCCATAGATGGGTTCAAGCAACCTTTAGTGAGGAGTTGGTCAGAAAACGAAAAGTCTATCCAGGCAAATTGAAATCCTATTTGATGGATATGCAAATCGTCAGGAATCAGGCTGACTATACCAGAAAACAGACCAGTAAGAAGATAGCGTCTCGTCAACTGGCAAAAGCGAAAGAATTTGTTGAGGCTGTTGAAAAGGAGGTAAATTGATGGTCACAGTGCAACAAAAAGGGTTAATTGATAGGCTTTTCGAGGCAATCAAGGAAAAGTTTTCAGAAATTGAACTAATCAGCATCACTGAAAGTCCAGAAGACCCCGATGATGTGTGGGTGAATGTCACGATTCCCGAAGGAGAAGAACGGGAAATGGAATTAGTCGAGTTTGCCAGTGAAAAGGCGACGGACATCTTATTGGATTATGGGTATCACATATCTATTATGCCTACTATGCCTATCCAAACACTTGAGGCAGTTTAACAAGAAATGGTTACCAAAAAGTATCCAGCAAAATGTGCATCTCAAGCCAAAACGCCACATAACAATCAGCTTGCAGGGGAACGGCTAATCTTGGTTCTCTTGTGGCCTCTGCGTTTTTCCACCTTGCGTCTCTTGGGGTGGGTTCTGCGTTACCCACCGTCCCCTGAAGCTGGGCGTTAGCTGGCTAGGGAGGCCAAAAAATGTCAAAATTTACAAACCAACTATTGTACAGCGTTATTTTAGCATTGCTCTTGCTACTTGTTGCATGCAACGGAAACAGTAGCATTAAGCAAGATGACTTCATAGGGTTTTGGGCAGTGCCGGATGTCCAATGCCCTACTACATTTGTAACCATTGAGAAAGAAGGTTCTAATTATGTTGCAGAAATGACACAACTTGGCAGGAGGGAAGAAAAATTCCTTGTTGTTTACGAAGATGGGATTTTGAAGGGAAAGTACTTTACCCTTACGTTGAATGATAAAGGAGAATTAGTTATTTATGAGAATGGAAACGATAGTCGATATGAGCGATTGAGTAATGAAGAAAGGGCAGAAATATTTGAGCCATTGGAAGATATAGAAAACGGAATTATAGGCACTTGGAAGTCACAAGGCTCAACAGGGTTGCTAATATTAAATGAGGATGGTACTTTTAAATATGGGGCTGATAGTGGAACTTATAGTATAAATAAGAACGATAACACCATATCTTTTGATCGTGACCGAGTGAGTATTTTTGGAATGTCTCCTTCAGAGGTTTCCGTTACTGGTTGCATTCTTGTGCTAAATATAGTTGGAAGTAGCTATAGCAGGGTTCACGGGGTAGATGAGCTATTTATTCGGAATTTAGGTGAATACGAACAGCTCATCACTGATTTCACCCAGGCCATTGAACTTGATCCTAATAACGCTGATGCCTACTATAATCGAGGATCAGCTTATGCAGGCTTGAATGATTACAAGCAGGCTATTGGTGACTACACCAAGGCCATAAACCTGGCACCCAATTCGGTCATAGCAGGAAAAGCCTACCACAACAGGGGAGTTGTTTATTACCATTTGGGTAATCATGAGAAGGCTCTGAACGACTTCACACAGGCTTTATCGAACCTTGAGCAGGCGCTCACTCAAGGCGATAATTCAGATGAGACTGTAAGGGAATTAGCTGCTGTCAATGGCAATATGGGGAAATATTATTTTACTTTGGGTCAGGAACTTGGTCAGAAAGAACACTTTCAAGAGGCATTGACTTTTCTGGAACAAGCCTCTAACTTAGCCCCCTCAAATGTAATTTATCATAATTTGCGAGCGCAAATTCATTATATATTGGGCGACTATGACACGGCTATTGACGTGCTGCAGGTTTCTCTTTCTGTCGATTCAAAAGATCCTGCCACCTGGCTGCAACTTGGCGATACTTACGCAGCCAAAGCCGATGTAGACAAGGCTCTGGAGGCGCACAAAGAAGCCATCTTGCTCAACCCAAGCAGCTTTGCTGACGCCAATTATGACAATCGCCTTAACTTCTACCTCGCCTCCCAGCGCAGTGATGACCTGATTGACGCCTTTGAAGAATACATTGCCAATCACTCCGCAGCAAGTCAACGCATCCCCCTGTGGGCCATTGGGCATATCTATCTGAGAGCCGGCAATCTGGAAAAAGCAAACCAATATTTCCAGCAGGCCATAGATAAAGGTTACACCAACGCCAAATCGCTCACCGGACTGGGCGACGCTTATCTGGCACAGGAAAAATACGAGCAGGCAGAAGCAGCCTACCAAAAAGCCTTACAGCTTAAAAAACCTAATAATGCGCAAATCTATAGCAGCCTGGGTTACATCTACGCCCGTACCGAACGACTGCCGGAAGCCATCGAGGCCAATAGCAAAGTCCTGGAATCGCTGCCCGATGACTTTGACAGCCACAAAAACCTGGCCATTCTGTACCAACAATTAGGGCAAATTGACCAGGCGCTTGTTCACGCAGAGGTCGCTTTACCAATTGTCCCGGAAGGAAGCAAAGCCGATATAGAGGCCTTCATCAATCAGTTGAAGAACCTGCAATCAACACCATAGAAACAGCAGGTTGGCACTTTCTCACTTTCTCACCCGATCACCTGCATACCTGCACAGAGGAAACAATGCAGTACCTATCAAATAAAATCAATGACAAAAGCACCATCGTTGGCGTAGCTGGACTGGGCTATGTGGGCTGGTCGCTGCCTCCGGCGAAATTGGATTTTCCGTCATCGGAATAGACCTGTCACCCTGATTGGCTGACACATTTAACATTAGCAAAAATTTAGATTTGACATAAAGTGCTTTGAGTAGCAAACTGTCATAAAATGAAAGTGGAGAGATCGAGAATGAATGATAGCCTGCAACTCTATAGCACCTTACTGACAGCCTTTTGCGAACATATTCTCCGCGCTAATTATGGTGACTTTCGACGATTGAAGGTTTTGGCTTAGGCAGTCGTAGCTTTATGCGTGACTAAAACGGTCAACTTCAACAAATGGGGAGAGGTTGTCGTCAGTGAAGCTAAATATGCGTCCAGCCATCAGCGTCGTTTTCAACGATTTTTGAAAAACAAGCAAAGCCCTCAAACTGTATTACCCCTTATTGAAAATCGCTTTGCCGGATTTGGGAGACGACCCGCAGGCGAAACTGCTTTTGGATATTCAAGGCGTATTTGCCGAATACGAACGGGTGGTCATCAGCGAAAGGATGCGGCGCGGAAAACTGCATCGTCTCAAGAATGGAGAGACCGCTCCGCCGCGAGCGCCCTACGGCTATCGCTATCAAAAAGCGCCGGAGGGTCGGAAAAGTTGGTGGGAAATTGTTGAGGATGAAGCGCTGATTGTGAAACAGATGTTCCGCTGGTATACTCAACAATCGGTCAACATCAACTGGATTGCCCGCCAACTCAACCAACAGGGTGTTCCTTCGCCAGACGGAAAACGATGGTATCAAGGAACGGTCAGGCGTTTGTTGCGTCATAGCGCCTACAGGGGGACGGCCTATTACAACCGTCGCCGGAGCGACCACAGCAGCGTTGGACAAGCGCGTCGTCAGGGATATGGACGCTTGCGTCTTCCCCGTCTGATACCCCGTCCGGCAAAAGAATGGATTGGCGTGTCGGTTCCTCCTATCGTTTCGGAAGAGAGGTGGCAGATGGTTCAAACTCGTCTGGAAATGAACATCCGCTACGCCCAACGTAACGCGCGCCGTTTTTATCTGTTACGCGGGCTGTTGGTCTGTGGCGTCTGTGGGCGTACCTTGCAAGGACGCACCCAGAACAAACGCATCACTTACTTTTGCCCTCACGGAGGAACTCGCCGCCCTTCCGATGTGCCGCCTCATCGCTGTACTATAGCGAGCGAGCAAATTGAGCCGCTCTTGTGGCAAGAGTTGAGCGCCTTGCTGCAAAGTCCGCTTCAACTTGAAGAAGCCTGGAAAACGATGCATAAGCAACAGCAAGCCTCTCCCTCCCAACTTTCTCACTGGCAGCAACGTCAAGCCTTGCTACAAAAACAGTGCCAGCGCCTTTTAGACGCCTACCAGATTGACGCAATTTCTCTGGATGACCTGGTAGCGCGACAAAATCCAATAGACATCGAACTGAAGGAATTAGAGAAAAAATTGACCCAAGCAACGCCCGTTGAAACGCGAACCCTTGATCTTGACACCTTTACCCGTCACATCCAACGGGCATTGAGTTCCGCCGATCCTCAACTCAAAACAGGAAGTTATTCGTTTGTTAATCGAGCGCATCGTCGTGACTGACGAGGCCCTCACGGTAGAGTATGTTATCCCTACCATGAACTATAGTCGGTTGCAACTCACGTGTCTTCTCTCGCAATGACGTGGGGCTGAGTAGCTATGGGAGTTAAACAATGAAATTGACAATGAAGTTCGGCGGCACATCTGTGGGAAGTGTCGAAGCATTAAAAAAGGTAGCCGGCATCATCGAAAAGCAGCGTCGTCAGGGGCATCAACTGGCAGTGGTTGTTTCGGCAATGAGCGGCGTAACCGATAAACTCATCAACGCCGCCAAACAAGCCGAAGCAGGCGACGAGAGCGTCGCGCATCAAGCGCGTCTGGAAATTGAAAGTAAACACGCCAAGACCACGCTGGCCTTTTTGGGCGAATCGCCGGCGCGTGAAGCGGTGATGACGCAGGTGCGCGGCTTTTTAGACGAGTTTGAGTTGCTGTGTCACGGCATTCGCGTGCTGGGCGAGTTGACGCCGCGCGCGCTGGACGTGATCAGCGGGATGGGCGAGCGAATGAACGCGCGACAGGTGGCGGCAATTTTGAATGCCCGCCAACTTCCTGCCGAAGCGGTTGACGCCACAGAACTCATTGTTACCGACGGACATCACGGCGGCGCAAAACCCTTGATTACAGAAACGGAAAGTAAAGCGCAAGTCAGGCTTGAGCCGGTGTTATCGGCGGAGCGGGTGGCGCTTGTTACCGGCTTCATTGCCGCTACGGTAGACGGCGTTCCTACCACTTTGGGGCGCGGCGGCAGCGATTATACCGCCACTATTTTGGGCCGCGCCCTGAACGCGGACGAAATTTGGATTTGGACCGACGTCAATGGCGTGATGACCACTGACCCGCGCATTGTGCCCAACGCGCGCACCATCCCGCAGTTGTCTTTTGTAGAAGTAGGTGAATTGGCATATTTTGGGGCCAAAGTGCTTCATCCCCGCGCCATTAGACCGGCGCGGCAGGCAAATATTCCGGTCAGGATGTTGAACACCTTTGAGCCGGATAATCCCGGCACGCTGATCACCGACAAGATTGACCGCGAAGGTCACGTGGTCAAAGCCATTTCCGCCATCAGGTATTTGAACCTGATCACCATCGCCGGAACGGGGATGATGGGGATTCCGGGCGTGGCCGGACGTACTTTTTCCGCCGTTGCCAAAACGGGAAGCAGCGTGCTGATGATCAGCCAATCATCATCGGAGCAGTCCATTTGTTTTGTGGTGGACTCGAAGGATGTGCTGGAGATTGTTTCGGCATTGAAAGAAGAGCTATCGCGGGAACTGGAGCGCCGCGACCTTGACGAGATTTCGTCTCAGCCGGATGTAGTCATTTTGGCCGTTGTTGGCGCGGGGATGAAGGGGACGCCCGGTGTCAGCGCCAGGGTTTTCGGCGCGTTAGGCAAAGCCGGGGTCAATGTCATTGCTATTGCTCAAGGGAGCAGCGAATACAATATTTCGCTGGTCATCGCTCAGGGCGAAGCGGATACCGCCGTGCGCCTGATCCACGACGAGTTTCATTTATACGAGTAAATTGCAGCGCTATAGGTCAATTCAATTTCGTCGCTGCGGGCAAAGAGCGAGGCGACTTTTGGGCTTTAGCCGTTCCAAATTTTGCCCAACCAGCCTTTGAGCTTGCCAGATGGCGTTTCGCCGCGCACGTGTCCGTTTTGGCCGTTCACAACCGTGTCGTAAATCTTGTCCTGATAGCGATAGCGAATGAGCCATATCGGCAGGAAGATGAGTTTGAAGGCTTCCACATACATTTTGGCAGAGTTGAGAGTCATATCAACATTTGATGAGCCGAATGGTCCAACAACTTGATCTTTGATTTGCGCTCCAACAATGGTGCGGACGTCTTTCCAGGCGCGTTTTCTGGCGACGAGAGAGGCGGTAGAGGCGGAAATTTGGTAGGTGGCGGCGGGCCAATCAGCCAGATAGCCGGGATTGTAGGGCAGGGTTTTATCAAGCTGGTAGTTGTGAATTTCTTCGGCCAGTTTGGCGGGCAGGCGATGACTGGCAGAAACCGGAATATCGTTGTAAAAAATAGGGCGCTCAATAGTTTGCGAAGGCATTTTGATGCCGCTGCCCCCTTGACGGTAGCCCCGCACGCGGGCCACCACTTGCCCGGCAATGTCGAAAGTCCACACGGGCAGGTAAAGTCCAAGTGGGGAGGATGTTTGGCAGTCATCAAGGAGTTTTTTCTTTTTCAGCCATTGATACAGGAACTGACGCGCTTTCTTTTGATTGAAGGCAAAGGGAATAACCCCTTCAGGCGGGATGATCCGGCGGGTTTCGCGTTTTTCGATGACGTAGGCGGAACTGCAATAGGGACAGGTTATCGAGTGAACTGCTGGACCAAGCACAAAGTGCGCTCCGCAGCCCTGACAACTGAAGGATTGCATAGTAACCGGGTGCGTGTGACCTTTGGCGGTTGCCAGCGCGACGGCAAAATCGTGTTCCTGAACCATCGCGCCTTCTTCAATGGCTTGATACAGAGAGATTTGGCGGTCGCAGTAGTTGCAGGTGAGCGATTGCCCATCTGGTGTGAAGGCCATTGTGCCGCCGCATTGTTGACAGACGTAGCGTTTTGATTGAGCGGCTTTGCCTTGAACTTGGTCGGGGCCATAGCTGGTCAATTGTATATCGGGTTGGTTGGATGGGGAGATTTTTGAGGCAGTGGGTTGGTGGGTGGGGTCAATGATCTCTTCAGCCTTTAAATCCCCTTTTAGCATCGCCAGACCGCGCCGGGCCACCACATTGCCCGGTTCTCGCATGATGATCTCTTCCAGATAATCCCGTTTCTTCTTGGGGTCTTCGTTTATCTGAGCTAAATATTCCCAAGCTCGAATTTTCTGGGCATGGGTAGAATCGGTACGCAGCACCCATTCCAGGTAAAGTTCGGCTTCTTCTTTGTCTTTGGCTTTGGCAGCGGCAACGCCTCGCGTAAGAAGTTGTCTGGCGTATTCGGACATCGGCATATCCTTTGATTTTTGTATGTTCAGAAGGGGATTATAAGGAAAATACACCGCTATTCAAAAACCCAAGTCTCTAATTTGCGCAAGAGTTGAAAGTGAGTATAATCGCTCTCTGTTGTCGCTTGAGAGGCGGCGAGTAGGCGCATTAAGAGGTTACAGGCAAGTTGGTAGAGAGGCTAAAAAGTTTCGTTTTGATTTGCTTGGTGGCGTCTTATGTGGTAAGATAATCTTCTCTGCACT
>DUEH01000231.1 GCA_011192195.1 Chloroflexota bacterium
CTTTCTCACTTTCCCACTTTCCCACTTTCCCACTTTCCCACTTTCCCACTTTCCCACTTTCCCACTTTCCCACTTTCCCACTTTCCCACTTTCTCACCTGCTCACCTGCTCACCCGCCCGTTTCAGCCATTGTCCGGTATAGCTTTCCGATGCGGCGGCAATGGCTTCCGGTGGGCCAACGGCAACAATGCGCCCGCCGCCGTCGCCGCCTTCAGGCCCCAGGTCAATGATCCAATCGGCGGATTTGATGACGTCCAGGTTATGCTCGATGACAATGATCGTGTTTCCCCGGTCTACCAGCCGGTGCAGTACGCCCAGCAGCCGCTCGATGTCGGCGAAGTGGAGCCCGGTTGTCGGTTCGTCCAGAATGTAGACGGTTTTGCCGGTGGATCGGCGGGACAGTTCTTTGCTCAACTTGATGCGCTGCGCTTCACCGCCGGAGAGGGTGGTGGCGGGCTGGCCCAGTTTCAAATATCCCAGCCCCACCCGCTCCAGCGTTTCCAGTTTCAGGCGAATGGCCGGGATGCTGGAGAAGAATTCCAGCGCGTGGCTTACGGTCATATCCAGTACGTCGGCGATAGTTTTGCCTTTGTACTTGATTTGCAAGGTTTCGTGGTTATAGCGCAGGCCGTCGCATACTTCGCAGGGAACGTAGACATCGGGCAGAAATTGCATCTTTATTTGAATGATGCCCGCGCCCTGACACGCTTCGCAGCGACCGCCCTTAACGTTGAAGCTGAAGCGTCCCGGCTCGTAGCCGCGTAATTTGCTGTCGGGCAGGCTGGCAAAGAGATCGCGCAGGGGGTTAAAGATGCCCACGTAAGTGGCCGGATTAGAGCGCGGCGCGCGTCCAATGGGACTTTGGTCAATATCAACCACCTTGTCCAGATAGTCTATCCCCTCGATGGCGTCGAATTTGCCCGGTTTGGCTTTGGCGCGGTAGATATGTTGAGCCAGTCGCTTGTACAGAATATCGATGACCAGGCTGCTTTTGCCGCTGCCGCTAACGCCGCTGACGCAGGTGAGGGTTCCCAAGGGGAAACGGACGGTGATATGCTGTAAATTGTGCTGGCTGGCGCCTTTTAGCGTCAAAAAACGCCCGTTGCCGGGGCGACGTTTTTTGGGTATGGGAATTTGTTTTTCTCCGCGCAGATATTGCGCGGTAAGGCTGGACGATTGGCTTAGAAACGTGGGCGTATCGGCGCTGAAGACTACCTGACCGCCGCGTTCGCCCGCGCCCGGCCCCATATCTACAATCCAGTCGGCGGCGCGCATAGTGTCTTCGTCGTGTTCCACCACCAGCACCGTGTTGCCCAGATCTCTCAAGCCGCATAGGGTTTGCAGCAAGCGCTCGTTATCGCGCTGGTGCAGGCCGATGGACGGTTCATCCAGAATGTAAAGACAGCCCATCAACTGCGAGCCGATTTGCGTTGCCAGTCTAATGCGCTGGCTTTCGCCGCCGGATAGCGTGTTGGCGCTTCTGTCCAGCGACAGGTAGGTTAGGCCAACGTTTGCCAAAAAGTTCAGGCGATTGATAATCTCTTTCAGAATGGGTTGGGCGATGCTTTGCTGACGCGCGCTCAGCTCATTGTTGTCCGGCAGCGATTTCATCCAGACCAGCAAGCGCTCAATGGGCAGCGATGCCGCGTCGCTGATAGATTTGTCGTTCAGCGTTACGGCCAGCGCTTCGGGGCGCAGGCGTTTTCCCTGGCAAGTGGGGCAAATTCCGGGAGACATAAAGAATTTTATCTCATTCTTCAGGGCCTCGGTTTTGCTTTCGGCGTAGCGTCGTTTCAGATTGGAGATGACGCCCTCAAAATGGGTTTCGATAGTCTGTACGGTGTTGTTCGGCAAGACCTGGGTGATCTTTATTTTTTCGCTTTTTTTGCCGCCGTAAAGAAGGATGTCTTTGTGTCGGGGTGATATGTCTTTTAGCGCCACGGTCATAGGGATATTGTAAAATTTGCACACGGCGCGGAGAAGTTGGCTGTAATAACTGTTTGGCCCTTCTTTAGACCAGGGGCGCAGACCGCCGTTGGAAAGGGTCAGTTCCGGGCGACCAAAGATCAGGTCCGGGTCCAGTTTCGGGCGCTTCCCTAGTCCGGTGCAGGTGGGGCAAGCGCCGTGCGGGCTGTTGAAACTGAAGGTGCGCGGTTCTATTTCCGGCAAATTGGTCCCGCAGTGAACGCAAGAGAAGTGTTCGCTAAAAAGGGTGTCAAAGGGATGGTCGCGGTCGGTGACATCGCTGACCAGCATAACGCCCTGCCCCAACTTCAGGGCAGTCTCTACCGAATCGGCCAGTCGGGCGGCGTCACCGTTATCGTCGTTGCGGCGAATGAGCAATCGGTCTACCACTACTTCTATGGTGTGCAGTTTCTTACTGTCCAGTTCAAAAATTTCATCCACTTCCCTGATGTAGCCGTCAACGCGAACCCGCACAAACCCGGCTTTGCGAATATCGTCAAAAACAGCTTGATGCGCGCCTTTACGGTCTCTGACCAGCGCCGCCAAAATCATCACCCGGCTGCCATCCGGCTTTTCCTGAATGGCCTCTACAATTTGCTGCGCGGACTGCTGATTGACCTCTCTACCGCAACCGGGACAATGCGGCGCGCCAATGCGCGCGTAAAGCAGGCGCAGATAGTCGTAAATTTCGGTTACTGTGCCAATGGTAGAGCGTGGATTGCTGCCGGCGCCGCGTTGGTCAATAGAAATAGCGGGACTTAAGCCATCAATCTGGTCAACATCCGGCTTCTCCATTTGCCCCAGAAATTGGCGGGCGTAAGCCGACAGTGACTCAACATAACGGCGCTGTCCTTCGGCGTAAATGGTATCAAAGGCCAGACTGCTTTTTCCTGAGCCGGACAATCCGGTGATGATCACCAGCTTTTCTCTGGGAATTTCAACGGTGATGTTTTTGAGATTGTGTTCGCGCGCGCCGCGCACAATGATTTTATTATGGGCCATAAAACTTAACTCCCAGAGTGAATGGCGAATTTGCGAATGGCGAATTTGCGAATGTATTGAGGCGGGAATTTCGTCTTTCTCCATTCGCCATTCGTCTGAATTCGCAACATAATTCGTCATTTTACCACATAACCACATAAATTCGCCATTCGCCATTCGCAAATTCGCCAATTCGCCAATTCGCAAATTCGTTCATTACATAATATTTCGATTGACAATTTTTATGAATCAAGGCATAATAGAAGCGTGCCTGATAGTACTTTTTGCTCTTGAAGTAAAAGTATTCGGAACTTTCCGAAAAATTTTCTTATATGTATCAACAAAAGGTGAACTAATGTCGCAAGAGAATCAAACTTCAGAATCTACACCAGGCGACGATCTTCCCGATTGGTTGCGTGAACTTCGAGGGGATGATGCGCCCCCCTCCGAAACTAAAGAACCCCCTTCTCCTCCGCCGGAAAAGATAGAGCCGAAGGTTGCCGATGATGAGGAGTTACCGGATTGGCTGCAAGATGTTGACGCCGATGAATCTGAGGCTGAAGAACAACCGCCTGAAGCAAGCGAGGCTGTTTCAGAGCCTGCGGCAGCAGAAGTTGATGACGCCGATGACCTGTGGAAGCAGATTTTGGCCGAAGAAGGTCTGGACCTGGATGACATAGCTGAGGAGCGCCCGGAAGGGGCAGAAGATATGTCGGTGGAAGACTGGATGGCCGCAACCGCCGGTGAATCTGCACAGCGACAGGCCAAGTCGGATCTTGTTCAACCCAAAGAATCGAAACCGAAACCGGAGCCGGAACCTCAACCGGTCAGCGATGTCTTCCCACCTGACGAAGATACTGGTGATGATTTGTGGAAGCAGATTTTGGCCGAAGAAGGTCTGGACCTGGATGACATAGCTGAGGAACGCCCGGAAGGGGCAGAAGGTATGTCGGTGGAGGACTGGATGGCCGCTACTGCCGGCGAATCTGCCCAGCGACAGACCAAGGCGCAGCTTATTCAACCCAAAGAACCGGAGCCGAAGCCGGAAATGGAAGCGCCATCGCTGGAGTTGGAAGACGATGGCATTGTAGCTGCGGATGGGCTGCCGGATTGGCTGAAATCTGATCAGCCGGTAGAAGCAGAGGTGGAGACGCCAAGTTGGCTGTCTGATGAAAGCGTGTTTGCGGCAGGTGCGGACGAAGCAGCGGAAGCGGAGGCGCCATCGCTGGAGTTGGAAGACGATGGCATGGTAGTGGATGAAGAATTGCCGGATTGGTTGCGAGCAGACGTGTCGGCAGACGCGGAAGCGGAGACGCCAGGTTGGCTGTCTGATGAAAGCGTATTTGCGGCAGATGCGGATAAAGCAGCGGAAGCGGAAGCGCCATCGCTGGAGTTGGAAGATGATGGTATTGTAGCGGATGAAGAGTTGCCGGACTGGCTGCGAGCGGACGTATTGGTAGATGTGGAAGCGGAGACGCCGGATTGGCTATCTGATGAAAGTGTGCTTGCGGCAGATGCGGACGTAGAAGCGGAAGCCAAAGCCGAAGCGCCCGAAGCCGTGATTGAATTCGATGAAGAAGCCTTGATAGATAGCGAAGATCTGCCGGACTGGTTGCAGGAAGGCGAGACGCTGGATGAAGCGCCTCAGTTGCCAGAAGAGGCCGCGCCCGCTGCAGAAGTGGACGCCCCTGAATCCTTTGATCTTGAAGATGACGGCATTGTTGATATAGAGAGTCTGCCGGACTGGTTGCAGGATGCGCAAAGTCTTGATGAGGCGGTACAACCGGGAGAAGAGATTGCTTCCTGGTTGGCTGATACGGCCGCGGAGGAGGAAGCAGTTGCCGAGGAGGAGGCAGAAACGCCGGATTGGTTGCAGTTAGAGAGTGAGGCTGAAGCGGTTGAGATAGAACGAAGCGCAGACGCACCTGATTGGCTTAAATCTGTTGCCGCCGACCAGGCCGATGTACCTGATTGGTTAGATGAAACGATTTCAGTAGAAGAGGCTGCGCCCACTGAAGCGCCTGCCTGGTTAGAGCAAGTTCACGCGCCTGAAGTTGCGGAAATTGTTGAAAGTGAAGAAGCTGAGGCTGTTGCTGAAGTGGAGCCGGTTAAGGCGGAAGCGGAAGCAGTAGAACCCGGCGCAATGGAAAAGAGGCTGGCTGTTATGCAGGCGGCTTTGGGCGCAGGCGATCTGGATGAAGCATTGCAGGCCGCCAGAGAGATGCTTGGCGCATCGCAGGGTATAGAGCAGATCATTGAGTATCTTGGCGGGCATCTGAAAAAACACCCTGACAAGGTCTCTGTGTATGAAGTTTTGGGAGATGCTCAGGTTAAGGGCGGCTACTTCAATCGCGCTTTAGAAACGTACAGGACGGCATTGAGCAAACTA
>DUEH01000232.1 GCA_011192195.1 Chloroflexota bacterium
AAAAGCTGCTTGTCAACAGCGTGAGCCAAAACAGGTCTTTTGCCCACCGCCAAAGTTCAAGCAATCCCAGTCCGGCTAAGATCAAGATAAAAATACCGCCGCCGGTCAAATGTCGCAGCGAAACCAGGATGCGGTCATCCAGCAAATGCAGCGGCGCGGCAAAGAGGTAGCTATGATATATCTTCCCGGAAACCAACGCCCAAAAGCCGGAGAGTGTATCGGGCGTTCCCCAGGTGACAGGCGCTTTGCCCGCTCGAAGGGGGAGGTAGGCGAAGATAAGCAGCCCCAACGCAAAAGCCGGCAGAAAGGAAAAAAGACGAAGGACGGAAGGTGAATGATAAATGGTAAATGGTAAACGGTGAATGGTGAATGGTTGTTGCTGGCTGACCGCTGACCGCTGACCGCTGAAAGCTGAAAGCTGAAAGCTGAAAGCTAACATCGGCAGCAAAAAGAGATTGGTCAGATGAACGCCCAGCGATAGGCCGAAAACAAGGCCCAACCAAAAGAGATACCGCATTTTCCCCTGCCGAACTTGCAAGCCCAGCCAGAGTAGTAAACCCACAAAAAACAGATTAACGCCGTAGACTTCGGTAATTATGACTTGCGACCAGACCAGAGGCGTAAAGGCCAACGACCACGCGGCAACCAGTCCCGCCACGTTGCAGTTTCGGGTTTCGGGTTTGTAGTTTCGGGTTTCGGGTTTCGGGTTTGCGGTTCGGGGCCTGGAACTTGAAACCTGAAACCTGAAACCTGAAACATTACAGGCGAGCAGGTTGACGCTTTTGAAAAGGAACCACGCGCCGCCCGCCGCGCCCACCGCCGAAAGAAGATTGAATCGCCAGGCAATGCTGCCCAGCGGAATCTGACAAACAAGCCAGCCTGTCAAGGTATAGGTGGGGTATCCAGAGGGATGAGGAACGCCCAGCGTACAGGCGGCGGTTATCAAATCGCCGGCGTCTGCGCCGTGATTGGCCCAGGTGATGCCGGGCGGCAGGGTGAGCAGGTAGACCAGCAGCGGCAGGGCAAAGGCTGACAGGGAGACAAGGAGAGGGGGGGACAAGGAGCAGGTGAGCAAGTGAGCAGGTGAGCAGGTGAGCAGGTGGGCAGGGGAGACTTGCTCACTTTCCCACCTGCTCCCCTGCCCACCTGCCCACCTGCTCCTTATCGGCGTCATCGCACCTTCACCCAGGTAACCGGTTGCGAGTTAGTTATGTAGCGCCAAAAACCAGGCAGCGCTGCCGCATTGCTAAAACAAAAATAGAAGGTCGCATAAAAAATACCGCGCCTTCTCCCCTTTAAGGCCAGCGCGTAACCCAACAAGGCTGCCGCATAAAAAAGGGTTTGTCCCGCCAGCAGCCAGCGGTAAATCGGAATTGACAGGATTAACAGATTGAGGCCGTAGATCAAGGGCAAGAGAAAGGGCGTTAGCGCCCAGCGAAAAACGCGATGCGATACATACTGCCAGACAATTCGCCCCAGGGCCGGGTTGAGCAGTTGCGGCAAACGAACAATGGACTGAAAGCCGCCCGCCGCGATCCGGGTTCTACGCTGCCAATCACCGCGCAGGGAAGGAGAGGCGTCTTCTCTGACAACCGCCTCCGGCTCATAGACCACGCGCCAGCCTTGCCCCACTAAACGCATTGACATAACAAAATCCTCGATGATAGAATCCGTTTCCGGCGCAATAAAAACTTCGCGTCGAATGGCAAACAACTCGCCCGCCGCGCCCATCACCGAACTGAACGCGCTGTCGCAGCGCTTCAGGAATGATTCGTAACGCCAGTACAAGCCTTCGCCGCCGCTGAGTACGCGCTTTTCGCCGGCTACGCCGCCTACTTCCGGGTCGGCAAAATTTCTGACAATTGACTTAATGGCGCCTGCATCGAGCATTGCGTTAGCGTCGGAAAAGATTACAATTTCCTGCGTAATTTTCGGCATCACGCGATTCACCGCCGCAATTTTGCCGCGTCGCTCCGGTTGGTGGAAAATCTTCACCCTTTCGCTCCGGTATTGTCCGGCTATTTCAAGAGTGCGGTCATTGGAGCCATCGGTGACAAGCGCAATTCCCAGGGCATCGGGGGGGTAATCGAGCGCAAGGCTGTTTTGAATTTTGGCGGCAATCACCGTTTCTTCGTTATAAGCCGGAATGAAAAGCGCCACCGATGGCGTTATTTCAGCTTGCTTCACCGGACGCGAAAAAAAACGCGCCAGCAAGCCAAGCAGAAGCGCGTAGCCAAAAAAGGTATAAATCACTATGCCAATGGCTATCCATAACAAGAGTTGAATGACAAGCATTGTTATCCGTTTGTTTGCCAGGCCGATGAATCTAAATTCACGTTCATCAACCAAGCTAATATAGCGCCCAGAGCAATGGGCATTACAATGGAAATCAGGTGTAAAATAATGGCAAAACTCAGGGCTTGCGCGTTATTTATGCCAAACACAGCCAATGCCAGCACGCTCAGGTAGTGGTAGACGCCAATTCTGCCGGGCGATGAGGGGACGGCAATACTCAATTGCAATACTACCAACAAGAAAAAAGCCGCCAATAGCGAGGGCTGAACGCCAACCGCAGCCAGCAAGAGATAGTTGACCGCGCCATAAATTCCCCAAATCAACACGGAGGCGAGTAAGGATACACCCAAAACAAGGGGGTTGCGAAAAGAATTCAGGCTGCGCAGAAATTGCGCCACAAAATCTAGCGCGCGACGCCCATACCGCCACGTCCATTGCGCCGACATAGCGGTCAAGAACTGCAAAATGAGTTTTCGGCCCACAATCAGCCCGATGACGCCCGCAAAAACCACCCCGGATGTGAGCAACAGCGCCTGCGCCGAACCTTTCCACCAGGCAGGCAGACTGAGTTGGAACAAGAGCAAAGTAGTCAACGCAGCCACCATCAGCAAATCAAGGGCGCTTTGTAGAACCTGGGTTCCCAAAACATAAGAGACGCTCTCTTCCTTCACCAGACTGGCGCGCAGCAGATCGCCCAAACGCGCGGGGGCAATAACGTTGACAGCCTGCCCAATGAGCATAATAGCTGTTAAGCGTCCCAAGGCGGGCAACTTCTGCGGCGAAAAGGTGAGCCGCCAGCGCGCGCTGCGCAGGGGGATGGTGGACAGGTTAAGGGCAATAGCTACCACAACCAGAGCATAGTCAGCGCTTTTCAAAGCCGTCCAGGCAGCGGGCCAGTTGGTGGTGAAAAGCAGCCAGACTACACTGGCTGCGCTGAAAAGAATACCCAGCCAAAAGCGCCAATCACGTTTCAGCGGACGGCTGCGCGGCAAGGGAGCATTGCTTTGCATGCCTCAGTACGCCCCATTGCCGCGAATAATTGCCCCCAAGGTCAAAAATAAAATTTGCATATCCAGCAGAAAAGAATAATTGTGGATGTAGTACAAATCGTCTTCAACCCGCACATTGTAGCTATGCTGCGCGCCACGATTTTTCACCTGCCACCAACCGGTTATTCCCTGCGGCACGGTAAGGCGCTGGTACTGCCAGGGCTGATACCGTTTTACCAGCCAGGGAAGCTCCGGGCGGGGACCCACCAGGCTCATATCTCCTGCCAGAACATTCAAGAATTGCGGTATCTCATCCAGACTGGTACGCCGCAAAAAACGCCCGATGCGCGTTACACGCGGGTCATCGGGGCGTTTGTTAAACCCGATAGCGCCATTGTCATACACCAGTAGATTGGATTCATCCTTGTCTGCGCCATCAATCATTGTCTTGAATTTGTACATCTTAAACAATTTCCCCCCCTCACCTACGCGCGGAGAGGTATAAAAGAGGGAATTGCTGCTCTTTGGGTCAAGGCGAAGCAGAAGCGCTACAAGGGCAACAAGCGGGGAGGCGAGAAGTAAAAGCAAAGTGGCAGCGACAATATCAAAAGATCGCTTGATGAGGCGATTGAACACGCTAATGGCCGGTTGACGCAGGCCGATGAGGGGCAGCCCGGCAAAGTCTTCGATAGTAGCGCGTACAAAGACCAGATCAATCACATCGGGAACCAGACGCAGGTTGATGGATAGAGGCTGTAATTGAAAGACCATTTCCTGCAACAAGGCCTGGTGTTCAGGAGGCAGGGCGAAGATAATTTCGTTGATTGCTAATTCTTCTACCCGCGCGGGGAGATCGCTTATGGCGCAAATTGCGTCCGGCTGGTCGCCCGCAAAGCCAATAAACTTCAATCCTGACCAAGAGAAACTTTCAACGGCAGCGGCGGTTTCTTTTGCCAAAGCGCCTTGCCCCACAATTAACACGCGCTGCTTGAGCAATGAGGAGTTAGCGGCATTTTTTTGCAATAGAAAAAACGTCAGTTTGCGCCAGGCAAGCAATAAAACAACATCAAAGATGTAGAAATAAAGAAATAACAGGCGGGATAAGTTGGGAAAAATAAAATAAGCAAAACCGGCAAAGACCAGCGTCGCGCCGGTAATTGCCACAAGCACGGGCTGCGTTTGCTTGTATTGCGTTAAGGTAAATTTGGCGTTATAAACGGAGAGGGAAGAAAAAACCGCCAACCAGATGAACGAAACAACAGGAATTAGGAATAACGGAGAAAAACGGAGCGGTTCATCCAGTAAAGCGAAGGCATAGGTTTCTACAGAATCAAAATAAATTCCGGCGGGAAACCAGGCGCGTAACCAACGCGCCAGAAACAAAGACAGTACGGTCAAGCCCAAATCCAGAGCAATGGTCATTCCCAACCAGCGCGTTTTAAGAGAATTTAGCATCTTGTTTTATAAAGTTACCACTCAAAACTCTGCACAACGATGATCCCTTTGTCTTCAGCCTGTTTCAACGCCCCCGGGCGCGCGTGATGGGTGATGATCAGCGGCGCTATTTCAGCGTTGGGGTACGCTTGTTGCACCATTTCTACCCGTTCTGCCAATTGTTCCCATATATCTTTTTGCTGTTTACGCCGCTCATCCAAACGCGATTTTGTTTCGCCCACAATCAACAATTCTTGTCCATTGCGTTTAGCCTTGCCAAAAAGATTGATCTCCATCCCGCCAACATACGTTCTGACAAAACGTTCCGTCATTTCCAAGCCATATTTCTCCTTCAACAGCGACGGCAACATTCGATAGGCTTCGTTTTCCAGAGCGTAGCCCATGCTGTTGCCCAAACCGCCCACAGTTGATCCCAAATCTCCTAATCTTTTAGTCAAGGTCTGAATTTCGTATTGCGTTTCCTTCTGCGCTACCGCCAACTCTTTTTGCGCCTCAGCTAACTCTTCAACCCGCGACTCAGTCCGCGCTTGCGCCGCCGTCAGCTCTTTTTGCTCCACAGCCAACTCCTTCTGCGCCACCGCCAACTCTTCAACCCGCGACTCCGTCCGCGTTTGCGCCACCGCCAACTCTCTCATAATAGACTTAAGTTCATTGAAATCGCTGGTCTTCACCAGATCATTGTAGGCCTCCGTAACGACCTCGGCCAGAACTACAGATTGCCGCTGATTAAATACGTGTCCAAATTTACGGGTCATTTCCGCTTGCTTTAACATTCTACTACCTCCCGCTTTTCATCCTTCGGCTTCGCTCACCTTTCGGCTTTGCTCAAGGCAGACCTGCGGCAAGCTTTTCACTAACATTATACCCCGCCGACCCGCGCCGACCAAATATAATCGCCGACCCCCAAAGCAAGAAATCGGCGATTACGCCGTGAAGCGCGACGAATGGCGACACGGTGAGTTCCGAAACTGTGTTGCAGCTCATCCTGCATCTATAAATTCGTCAACGCTCACGCCTGCTTCTCGAATGATAGCCCGCAAGGTCCCTTTGCGAATAACCTTTCCCTGGTGACGAGGAACAGGAACAACCACGCCATCCGCATCACGAACCCACAACTCGTGAGACCCTTTACCTTGCCGGTAAAAACGAAATCCAAAATGCCGCAGTCGCTTTATGACCTCGCGGTAACGCAATTCCCGCAATTTAGCCATTAGCCAATTCCCACAGGCATTGCAAATGAAAACTGCATCTCAGGCGTTAAATTTATCTCTTTTTTACCCAGTAATTCATTCCGTTCTGCCCGATAAGCGGCAATCATCTTAACTACATCCACACAATTAAAGATAGCTTCTTCAATTGTATCGCCTTCGGCAAACGCGCCCTGAATATCAGAACAACGAGCCAGATAGCCGTCATCATTTCCTTCAACCACCATTGTTAAGTAAAGAATTTTATCGCCTGACATCACACGCTCCTTTCACGCCCGTATCGTCATTATACCCCGCCGACCCGCGCCGCCCAAATACAATCGCCGACCCCAAAGCAAGAAATCGGCAATTGCACCGTGAAGCGCGAAGATCGGTCAGTCAGAAACGGGGGACGCGAAGCGGTTTCTTCACCAGCAAGATGAATTTCACCGTAGCTCCCCTGCTCCCTATCCCCCCCTCTCGCTACGACTTTGCCACCCTTGAAACAGAAACAGTCCACCAAAGACCAGCCAGATCAGCCGCTCCCACCAGACTTGCGCCAAAAGAAGCAGGCTCAGGCTGACTAAAAGCAATCCGATTGACAGGGGAAACTGAAACAAGGCGCTATTGAGACGCTGCCGCAGTTTCTTGCCGCCCAAACGCGCCCGCCAGTCCGCATAACTAAAGGCGGCCAGGATTATCGCCAGCCCAAGAATCCACAACGCGTTGTAGAAGACGTTGAGCCAGTTAATCATCGTTAGCTCCCGTCTCCAGGCGAAGTTGATACACCCCGACGCTCAACGCCAGCAACCACCACCAGAAAAAGCCGGGTTTTGACCCCAATGCGACTGCGTCGGACAAACCGTACACTGCAAATCCGGCAAAGGCGCCGCTCACGCCAATGGCCAACGCGCGCATCAGGGGGTCGGTTGCCTGAACAATAGTTTGCCACAATAAGTAACCGCCGCCCAGCCACAAAGCGATATAAGCAACCAGACCGGGGATGCCTAGATCAAGGGCGGTCTGTAGAAATTGATTGTGGGCGTGAGCAATATCATAGCTGGGGGCAACATTCATAGGGTACAATACCCGAGACACCTCTCTAAAGGTTCCCATTCCCATGCCGGTAAAGGGGAAATCGCTAACGCCCCACAAGGCGGCGCGCCAGACTTCCTGCCTAAAGCCTAATGACCCTAAATTACCAACCATCGCTTCTGTGGTATCGCTGACCAGCAAATTGCCCACCGTCTCCCAACCCACAAGCGACGCTCCCGCTATGGCGGCAAGCGTTCCCGCGCCAACTACCCAACGCAAGCGTTTGTCCCACAGCGCCGCCATTGTCGCTGCCCCCGCTATGGCGCCAATCCAGCCGCCGCGCGATTGGGTAAGGATCAAGGTGAGCAAAAACAGGAGCGCAGCCCCCCACAGCAGCCATCTGAAACGAAAAATACTATCCCCCTCGTTGCGATGACCAACAGCGGCAAACAGCGCCAGACTAAAACTCACGGGGAGCAAAACCAGCAATACGCCCGCCAGTTGATTAGGCGAAAATCCCCCTTCTGCGCCAGGCAAGCTGAGCAAAACAGGCAAACGGGCGGCAAGGTCTTTTAAAAAAGGAACTTTAAAGAGCCATTGCGTATTTGCCAGACTAAACGCCGTAATGCCTGCGCCCAACGTTAAATAGAGCGCTACAGAACGATAAACGCCGCTTCGGTTTTTTACCGTTTCCAGCGCCGCGTAGAAAATGGCAATATGAAAAAGCAAGCCGCTTATTTTAGGTAAGCTGAACTCAAGGCTAAAGGTGGCGTAAAGAGAGACCAACATCATCAGCAACATCAACAACACCGGCCAATCAAAGGGCGCGCGACGCACAAAATAGCCCCGTTCCCATTTATTCAGCATCCACAAAAAAGGAAGCCCCAGCAATGCCAAAGCCCTGATTGGGCCGGGAAATAAAAGGAAGGGGGCAAGTATCAATAACCACAAGGGGGTTAAATTAACAATTCCGGCGCGCCAAAGACTCAATACGCGCCGCTCCGTTTCATCACTGCAGAAGCGGTGCGCCATAATATTTGTATGTCCAAAAGCAATGAGTAATTCTGAATATAGTATAAATCTTCTTCAATGTGCAAGTGCATTGGTTTATCGCTTCTGCCGTTTACCTGCCACCAGCCGGTAATACCCTGCGGTACGGCAAAGCGTTTATATTGCCACGGTTCGTATAAATCTACCAACCAGGGCATCTCAGGGCGCGGGCCCACCAAGCTCATCTCTCCTTTGATAACGTTAATTAACTGCGGCAACTCGTCCAGGCTGGTTCGGCGAATAAATCTACCAATACGAGTTACGCGGGGATCGTCTTTCTTTTTATGCAGCACTTCACCGCTTGCCGTATAGCTGATCACTTCATGGCGGCGTTTATCCGCGTCAATCTCCATAGAGCGAAATTTACACATCATAAATCGTTTGCCATTTTCGCCCACTCGCTCCTGATCAAAAAACACGCTGCCCGGCGAATCAAGTTTGATAGCCAGCGCCACCAGCGCCATAATTGGAGAGACCAAAATCAGGGTAACGCCCCCAAGCAGCAAATCAAACCCGCGCTTTGCTGCCCGTTGAAAAGGGCTGATAGCCGGATCACGCAGCCCAACCATCGGGATGCCATTAAAATCATCAATACTGGCTCTGGTAAAGATTAATTCAAATAAATCGGGAACCACCCGCACCTGCACCGATTTTGCGTTTAAATCTTGTACCAGCGTTACCAATCTATTATGCGCGCGTAAGGGAAGCGCAAAGATTACATCGTCAATATCTTCTGTTTCCACCAGTTTGCCAACTTCATCCAGCTTGCCCAAATAAGGCGCAAAAGCGGAAACCTCGCGCGCTGTGGCGGGGTTGTCATCCAAAAAACCCACTACTTCTACCCCGTACCAGGAATACTCTTTCAACATTAACGCCAGACGCCTGCCTACCTTACCGGCGCCTAAAATCAGAACGCGAGTTTCGCAGGCCGGCCAATTGGGCGTTATCGCCCGAAAGGCAAGTCTTAAGAAAACACGCAGCCCTGTTAAAAAGAGAAGGTCAAGCGCAAAAAAGTAGAGAAATAATACGCGCGAAAGTTCCCGAAAGAAAAAATAAGCCAGTCCGGCAAATACCAAAGTCGCCGCGCCAACAGCTATTGCCATAAGTTGCAATTGGTCAATGGCGCGATAGGTGCGTTTGGGGTCATACACGGGGATAATAACAAAAACTACCGCCCACACCACAGCGGCTGCTATATAAATGCTAAACGGAAATTCCAAATATTGCTCGGTAGTTTCCAGACCATAAGGCAGGCTTAAGCGCAATATTTTTGCCAACCGCAAGGCCAGCATTGTTAGCAATAGATCTGAGGTAAACAGGAATAGCGTTAAATTTCTGGAAATTTGCCGTAACATTCTCACCGCCTTATACAAGAAAAAAATACGCCTCCATTGTAGCATACCTGAAAACGAATCCCAAACCGGTGATGGAGAGAGGGTAGAGAGAGAGCAGGGGGAATGAGTGTCAGTCATTCAAAGCCGTTGTTGGTTAATCGCTAACTCTTTGTGTCAAAATGTTGCGAGGATGCTATACCTTTTCCCCCCACTCCGCTTCTAATAGCGCCAGAAATGTTTGCTTGCGGACAACCTGAATCGTATCATACATCCCCAATGACCTCAGATGCCTGTCTTCAGAAACAATGAACCTTGCCTCGCCATCCAACGCGCAAGCCAGAAATTTATTGTCGTCCGGATCGGCTTCAACGGCATTAACGATGGTCGTCGGTACTACGTATATCGATCCCTTCAATAACAGCCAATACCAGTCGTAGAGAAGATCATCAGGATAAGCGAAAACCTCACGCAACACGCGAATAATTTCAAACAATATCTCGCTGGAGATAAAATGTTGAAAATGTTCATCTTCCCAATGACGCCGAATGAGATAACCTGCTCCTGTATCCCGGTTAATGCCTGCTATCCAGATGTTGGTGTCGTTAACTGATTTGATCATCAAGATGCTCGCACCTGAGTTGTCGCCTCCATTACCAGACGATTTATTTCTTCTTCGGTCATAGCTTCATAATCAAACCCGCGCTGTTGACACCAGTCCTTAAAATGAGCTGCCGATTTAGACGCCGCCCTCTCTACTGCCGTCGAAAAGTCAGGTTGGGACAGCGTTTCCTCGCGAGTGGCTATCATCCGGGCGGCAGACGTCAATTCTTGCTCAGGAACTCCCATTCGAGCCAATATCCCAATGAATTGCTCTCGACGCCACAGGGCATCATCTACCTGTTGCAGAGAGCTTACCGTGGTTCCAACTGGCGATGACAACACGACTGTTCCATCACGATAGACGTGAATTGCGCCTTGCAATTCTTCAAAACAGATTAACGCCGCCAACTCTGTGGCTTCCTCTGAGGCTGTAAAATCTTTGACCTGTATTTTGGAAATCTGTCTTCGCTTTGTCTTATCCTTAACAGCTATTGACATTTTTTGCACCTCCCCGTCTACTGATAGTGAATAGTGAACAACGAATAGTGAATAATTTTCCTTCTTCCTTCAAAACATTATACCCCGCCGACCCCGCGCCGCCCAAATACAATTGCCGACCCCCGACCACCGGAATTGGTCAGGAATCGGCGACTCTGCCGCGAGAGGGAGAGGGGGTGAAGGGATGACAAGGGGACAAGGTGAGGGGGAGACAAGGAGCAGGTTAGTTGGTGAGCTGGTGGGTAAAGCGGCAAGGTCTCCCCCTTCGGCTGCGCTCAGGACAGACGTTTAGGTTCTATGAGGAGGCGGGCCAACCATTCCAGCCTGTAATATGCTACCACTCAAAACTCTGCACAACGATGACGCCTTTCTTTTCAGCCTGTTTCAACGCGCCCGGGCGAGCGTGATGGGTGATGATCAACGGCGCTATCTCAACGCCGGGGTGCGCCTGTTGCACGGTTGCTACCCGTTCTGACAATTGCTCCCAGATATCTTTTTGCCGCTTGCTTTGCTTATTACGCCGTTCATCCAAACGCGATTTTGTTTCGCCCACAATCAGCAATTCTTGTCCATTGCGTTTAGCTTTGCCAAAGAGATTGATCTCCACCCCGTCAATATACGTTCTGACAAAGCGTTCTGTCATTTCCAAACCATATTTCTCTTTCAACAGCGACGGCAACATCCGGTAGGCTTCGTTTTCCAGAGCGTAGCCCATACTGTTGCCCAAACCGCCCACCGTAGAACCCAGGTCTCCTAATCTTTTGGTCAAGGTCTGAATCTCGTATTGCGTTTCTTTCTGCGCCTCCACCAATTCCTCGACCCGCTGCTCTGTTCGAGTCTGCGCCACAGCCAACTCTTCAACCCGCGAATCAGTCCGCGTTTGCGCCACAGCCAACTCTTCAACCCGCGAATCAGTCCGCGTTTGCGCCACAGCCAACTCCTCAACCCGCGATTCCGTCCGCGTTTGCGCCACAGCCAACTCCTCAACCCGCGATTCCGTCCGCGTTTGCGCCACCGCCAACTCCTCAACCCGCGATTCCGTCCGCGTTTGCGCCACAGCCAACTCTTTCATAATGGACTTGAGTTCATTGAAATCGCCGGTCTTCACCAGATCACTGTAAGCCTCTGTAACAACCTCGGCCAGAACTACAGCTTGCCGCTGATTAAATACGTTTCCAAATTTGCGAGTCATTTCCGCTTGTTTTAACATTTTACCTCCCGCAGTTCATTCTTCATTCTTCATTCTGCATTCTTCATTAAAATATTATACCCCGCCGACCCCGCGCCGCCAAAACACAATCGCCGACCCCCCAGGCGGGGAATCGGCGATGGCGCGACAAAACAGGCGCGCGAACGACAGAGCTAACTTATACCACCGGGTCGTCGGGATGTTCTTCA
>DUEH01000233.1 GCA_011192195.1 Chloroflexota bacterium
AGGATACCGTATGAAACTTTCAGTTGTCATTCCCTGCTACAACGAAATCGCCACCATCGAGACAATTATCCAGCGCGTCAGAGCCGTAGAATTTGACGTCTCTATCGAGCGGGAAATTGTGCTGGTAGACGATTATTCCACCGACGGAACCAGAGAATATTTGCAAAAAATTGATGGACAGGACGGCATTAAAGTCGTTTTTCACGAAGCAAACAAAGGCAAAGGGGCCGCCCTGCGCAGCGGATTTGCCCAAACAAGCGGCAATTTGATCATTATTCAAGACGCTGATCTGGAGTACGACCCGCAAGAGATTCCCGTTTTGCTCAAGCCCATTTTAGACGGCAAGGCAGACGTGGTCTACGGTTCTCGCTTTGCCGGCGGGCAGTCGCATCGGGTTCTGTATTTTTGGCATTCGCTGGGGAACCGCTTTTTGACCTTCTTCTCCAACATGTTCACCAATCTGAATCTGAGCGATATGGAGGTATGCTACAAACTTTTCAAGCGGGAAATTTTAGACGAAATCGAGCTGACCGAAGACCGCTTTGGCTTTGAACCTGAATTTACGGCCAAAATTGCCAGATTAAAGCGTCCAATTTATGAAGTGGGCATTTCTTACGCCGGACGCACCTACGAAGATGGGAAAAAAATCAGTTGGCGCGACGGGATGAGGGCTGTTTTTGTAATCCTGAAGTACGGTTTTTTTATCAGGAAGCCGCGTTAACGCTAAGGCGAATGTCTGGTAGTGGTAAAAAAGTAAGTGATATGTCATTGCAAGGCGCATTTTGCCGAAGAAATCCCCACATTGCAGGCCGGAGATTGCTTCGTTCCTCGCAATGACACGCACAAAATCTTTAGAACTGAACAGCCCTGTCATGTACAGGTTCAGTAAATCAGGTTACGCTCTAGCCGGTTCCGTGAACCGGCGGACCTGTTGCGCGCAAGACGCGGGTCCGTGACCCGCTTGGAGCAGAAATTGACGGTTCCACTGAACCTGTACGCCCTTGCTTTACTGTAGGGCTTTCTCAAAGTCGAAATACCATGTGCAACGCACTCAAAAAGCTGCGTAAATCGACACTTCGAGTGGGAAACTCGGCGTTCTGAAAGACAAAAGTGCATCGCACCTCGACTTTGAGAAAGCCCTGGGCAATTCGCTGTTGTGTTCTTGCCTCACCCCGCCCAAAATACTACAGCGAATTGCCGAAACTAACGAATAAAGCCTGACCTATTCGTTCCTTTCATCCATTCGCTGTAGTGTTTTGGACGGCTTCACTGAACCTGTACGTAACGATCACTGTCGCGGCTTAAGTTGGTAGCCCCGGAATAAAATGACTATTTCCAGAGCAACTCGGTATGGATTCTTCGGCTGCGCTCAGAATGACATAACAAGTGTTCGGTGGTGAATAATTACTTGTCTATCTGCAAGTTTACCATAGCTTATTAGGCAGGTAAAATTCAACGGGGGAAGGGGGTGCGATTTATTGTAGCCAATGGCAGCCAATAAGACAAGTGCGCTTTAAAAAAGCGGGAGTCCAAAGTGTACTTTGGACTCCCGCTTTCGCTATTCGCTATTCCAACACCGCCATCTCCAGCGGCGCTTTGATGGTCTGTTGGGTGGGATTGTAGTAGTCATAAGCCGATGAAGGCGGCGTTTGGGCGCGCATTGGGAAGCGGGCGCGCAGGCGATAGCTGAACTTAACCGGCTGTTCGCTGCTCAGATTTTCCAGGTAAATGATGATCTGGCGTCCGGTCAACTCGTAGCGAGAGATGACGCTCTGCTCCACCAGACGAGCCAGGTCTTCGCTCAAGACGGTGAAACCGGGAGGAACGCCCAGGTCAATCAAGGCCATTTTGACCACGCCCCCTTGCTTGAGCGCGATCTTCACATCCACATTCACCGTGTCGTTGACGCTCAGTTCTGTGCGATCATAAGTCAGGTCAATGGAGACTGCTTCTTCAGCTTCCGGCGCAACAGGCAAGGCGTCCCAGGGGAGGTAGTAGCTGCTGGCGACCTGGTACATCAGGTTCTCGCCGCCCTTTACTTCAAGCTGGATTTCGTTGGTTCCGCCCCGCGAGAAGCCCTGGTTGAAGATGATACTGTGAACCACATCGCCTTTGGTGGGGTCAATGTTGATCTCCTGCGATTGCTCTTTGTTCAGGCTAACGCGGACCGTGGCCGCTTCGGCGGCGTTGCCGGCGGTGTCGGCGGCCATCAGCATCGCTTTGAGGGAGAGGATGGTGGCTTGCGTGGTTTGCCAGGTTCCCCAGCTATCTTTGCCCTGGACGAGATAGGTCAACGCGCCCTGCACGGCTTCGGGATGATCGCCGCCGCGCATAAAGGCCATTGCGGCCAGGGCGGTGGTTTCCAGACTGCCGCTTTCGCCGGTGGCGCCCATAAAGGAGGGCATATCGGCCTGCCAGTAGACCGCGCCATCTCCATCTTCTTTAACGCGCATATCGTGCAACTTCTGCAAGACAGCTTTGGTAGTCGAATCATCCGGGTCGTAGGCGCTCAGGGCGTTGGCGACCAGCGACAGGCTGTAGGCGTCCTCCTCTTGGCGGGCAAACTCGCGAATGTACTCGATGGCCCGGCGAACCTGGGGGTCGCTCTTGTAACCCGCTTCGATAAGCGCCCAGGCGATGTAGGCGGTGGTGGCCGTCTGCGAGGTAACGTTCCAGTGTTCGGAGTAGCCCTGTTCGGTCCAGGTTCCGTTAGAATTTTGCTGGTTCATCAGCCATTGGGCGGTGCGCTCGATCAAGGCCGGGTCAACCGGATACACTTTGGCCATATCGCTGAATTCCATCAGACCGTAGGCGGTGAGGAAAACTTCTGCCGGGGGATTGCCGAAGAGGGAGAAGCCGCCGCCGGGAACCTCGAAGGTGACGAGACGTTGGTAGCCGGTAGCCACATATTTTTCGGCTTGCAGTTGCGCTTCAGGGTTGGCCTGGCCGGTTTTTTGCAGATAGTCCAATACCAGAACATTCGGGTACGTCGCCGACGTACTTTGTTCAAATCACCCGTGGGGCAGGCGTAGTATCTTCTCCAGGCCTTCGATGACCTGGGCCAGCGCGCCGGTGTAAATCTTGACCTCTACGTAGGTCGCGCGGGGAATGACCTCGTCGGGCAGGTTCAGGGCGATTTCGGTGTTTTCGCGCAGCCAATTGCTGTCACTCAAGCGAATTTCCTTGCCGTCGGGCAATACGCGCACCGGGCGGCGCACGGCGTCGCTCATCTTCTCGCCCCAGGCTGTCACCTGAAAGCCCTGTTGTCCAAATTCGCGCACGCGGATGGGGAAGTAAATCACGTCAATATCATTGGCGGCGATGGTCAAAGTTTGCTCCGCCGGGCCGAGGAGTTCAAACCAGGCTTCTTCTTCCACAACCAGCCGGACTTCCTGCGCTTCGGTGAGGTAGTTGAAGACGCCCACCGGGATGCTGATCTCGTCCCCCTGGGTGAGCGATACGGGCAGGTCTACGTCTACAAAGAAATCCTGAAAAACGCGAATCCCCTGCGTGGCGAAACCCAATCGCCCATCCTGCGACGAAGCCAGCGCGGTCAGCCGCCAGGTGGTGATGCTGTCGGCCATTGGGAGTTGTATCTGGGCAAAACCGGCTTCGTCGGTGAGTACTTCCGGGTTCCAGTAGAGGGTTTCGGGGAAGAATTGGCGCAGGCGAGGGGCTTCGGTGGCAGCGGCTTCACCGGCGGGGGCGGCTTCGGCCTCCTCCACCGCTATTTCACCTTTCATCATCTCTCTGGGCGCGCCGGCGGCCATCTCAAATACTACACCCTGATCAGCCATCGGCATCGGCGCGCCGTTCATCATCATCCCTCCGCCGAAGGTGAAGAGTCCCAAGACCGGGGCCGCCAGCGCGGGGACCGCAATAATGCCGCCGGCCGTCGTCGCCAGCCAGCCGGGAACGCGCTTTTTCTCGGCTCGCAGTTTTTGACCGTAAAGCAGGTACGCGCCCGGCGTCAGGAGAAAGACGAACAAAGCCAGCATCGCCAGCGTCTCAGACGGTTCTCCGCCGCCATCTTTAGTCGCCATAATCAACAGAAGAAGCAGTCCCGCCCAGGCGACGCTCAGTAGAGTGATAAATTTGGCCGCCTCATCCCGTCGTCGCCAGGCGTAAATCGCCAGCCCCAGCAAAGAGCCGAGCAGGGCCAATCCAAAAATAACGGGCAAAATCTCTTCCAAATCAAGGCGATAGATGAAATCCCAACGCCAGCGCATTTCATCCAGGAAAGAGATTAGCCCGAACAGAGCGGCGTAGATCAAGAACAGCAGCCCGCTTACTTTGAGCAGGCTGAGCAGCGAGCGTTTGATCAGCCCGGAACCGCGCAGCGTCAGAATGACCGCCAGCCAGAGAAACAACGGAATGGCGGCCATCGCCAGCAGGGTGAGGTTGCCCAAAGCGTTGAAATCATCGCTCTGTTTTTGGCGGAGGGCGGCCATTTTTCCGGGGAAGGTGTTGACTTGCATCCCCAACCCTTTGACCGGCGCGCCGGCCCAGGCAGCCTGAGCGCTGGCTTCCTGCGCCTCGCGGAGAGGGATTTCATCGGGGGCGTAGGCGGCGGGGAGTTCAAAGCCTTTGAGCTGGTAAAAAGGCTCCATCAACTCCGCTTCCAGCATAAAGTAGAGCTTGGCAAAGCCGGGGTCCTGTCGCTGCAAGGCAAAAACCGATTCGTCTACAATAGCTACGCCGAGGGCGGTTTGGATGGGTTGTTTGTTGGTTTGTTGGTTGGTTTGGAAGGAGATTACAGTTTCCTCGCCGGGGAGATAGGTGTCTTTGTCGGCGGAGATGGCAATGGCGATGTCGCGGGCTTCGTCTACCACCACCACGCGGGTATCGCGGACGAGAGTCCCGTCGAGCAGAACTTTGTAGGCGTGCAATTCCAGCGCGCCGTAGAGGTCGGGGCTAACGTCAATCGCAAAGTCGGCGCGGCCCTCTTTCACCGGCTGAGAGCGGGTGGAGAGGGTTTGGCCTTCCTTGACAATATCAAGATAGATGGAACCGGCGTTGACCGGGGTGAGGGCGCTCAGATTCATCGTCTCGCCGACCAGGTAGGCGGCCCGATCTGCCCGCAGCAGAACGTGGTCGCTGC
>DUEH01000234.1 GCA_011192195.1 Chloroflexota bacterium
CTCTGGCCATATATAACACAGATGGTAATGCAAACAACAACAATGATGGGGATTCCTCCAATCAACATTCCAACACCATTTCAATACAACTTTGCGCCGTCAGGGGAGGAAGCTGCGGCCAGTATGTGATTTTCAGTTGTTCGTTATTGGTGTCGTCTTGGTAATTGCAGGCGCTTTTTACCAATTCATCACCGAACCCGCCGCACAAATCCCTGAAAACTCCACAGAGCTATTTTAAAGAATGAGTCAGACTGCCATCTGGCTCTTTTTTATTTCAACCCAAACGTGATATACTCAAGCATTGAAAACTCTCTCCACAGCAAAGGAATCTTCAATGGGGCGTTCTACCGTTCACTACGTGGACAGCGATACCAACAACATCTTGAAACAACTTCATAACCGGCTCAGACCAGCCGGAACGCCCGTTCAGCGAGTCGATCGCATTTGTCTCGCATTCGACGGATCTGCCAACCGGAACCGGGCTGGGACGACGCTCACCGGGAGGCGAAGGAAGGCGACTACCTGGCCTTGTGGCGAGAGTCCTACAGCCTCCCTGACCGGGCCGCCATCCCCAATTGGCGGGTAATGCTGGCCGAGGCGCGTCGGAGAAAGCAGGCGGCTCAGCCCGCCGGACAGCGCAAAATCGTGAAGCGCGCCGTCGTCGCTGCGCTGCTGCTCGGTCTGGCGGCGGCTATTGCCTACCCCCTCCTGATCGGGCAGCGAAAGCGTAAAGCGCTTTGAATATCGCTCGTTTCAAAGTGTGATCGGTAGATAGCCGGGTAAAGTTAATCACAACCGTATCAAAAAGCACCAGTCAATAGAGCGTTGATTGGTGCTTTCCATTTACGAAAAGTTGGCCTATATGGTAAAATATTATGTATACATAAAGTGTTCAAATTGAGGAAGCCTATGAAAATTGACCGCCAGCCAATATTTTTACGGATTCACGGAGACAATATCATTGAATGTGAGCGTGGATTGCATCTGATTGCGGATTCTTTTTCCGCTACCGTGCGGCGATTGCTTAGCCCACCTTATATGCCTCACTATGAAATTGTGGATAATGAGATAGCCCTGTTTAGAGTGGAATTATTGGCAGGGCATGGGCGATGGGGCGTCAATATCCAAGATATTTTCCAGTCTCACGGTGCGCCATTACGCGAGGCAACTGATGCTGTTATCACCAGAATTCTTGACCAAGATAATAGTGAAGAAATTTTGTTGGCGGTTGAGTTTTCAAGCGCTCTTCCGGCTGGTAACAACGCCTGGCAACGAAATGGCAGAGCTTTAGCTTGTGCTGTTGCGGGCGTTCCTTATCTATATTTCACAGAAGTTGGGGGAGTGGAGTTAGGCAAGAATCGGGTAGTAAAAGCACCCCGTTTTCCAAATCCGATTGTGCCCTTTTCATACTTAACCGCCAGTGAAACTTATGGGGTATTGTGTTTACCAGTTTATGCGCCCAGCCCATCAAGCTCAGAAGATATTTATGCTCAGTTTAGCCAGGCCATAGGTGTTGAGGACGTAAAACAGGTGGTAAGGTATGTTATAGAAAATAACTTGTCTCACCAATCATACGAAATTCTGGCCCATAAAGCTATGATGATGGTGAAAATATTGGCGGATACACGTAAACGAGTAGATACATTGCGAGGCGATGAATGGTCTGATTTTCTCAAATTAGAAACGGATAGCCAAAAAGCGGATTGGCTGGCGCAGAAGCATAAGGGCTGGAGAAAGAAAAGAGCAGGTAAGGTAAAAACTACCGATACCTTTCAAAGTTTAGTTGAATTGTTTGACCTTGTTCAATCCATTTCTGTGGGCGCCTCTGATATTCCCATTTGCTTAATCCCTCAAATCGAACGTCTGGGTTTTGCGAACAAAATTTCGGACTTATACGGCAATTTGATTGACCCACACTTTATAAAATGGCTTGCTTCAGACTCTCCACTGGTTGTTGTTTGGATTACGGGGTTCAAACCCAGAGGTGACGATTCCCGGCCAGATAGGGGACTTGTCCCACTGGCAAGAATGATATTTGGCGACAAGATTGAAATTTTGTCTATTGTTTCCGGGCCTGCCAAACCGGCAATGTGGGCTTTACTACAGGAGGATGCACAGCAACTTGCCCGGCAAAATGGATTATGGGAAGCAATTATTCATTTGAGCAATGGCGTTCTTGTCGATAGCCCAACGCTGGCTAATGGGCCATTAACCCTCTTGCTTACCCCTGTTCGTAAACAAAATCAGCATACCATTCGCTTTCCAATGGCATCATCAGTAACAAATTTCTCTGAGCATGATGTGGACTCAGTAATACATTTACTATTTTCAACCAATATGGAGATGGAGATTTTTGAGGCAATGTGTAATCCACCCGGAGGTGATTGGAGTGGCCTATCTATGATGAATTTTCAGTCAGGCTCGGAAATTCGCTGGACTTCTCTCCCTCGAGTTTCTGCTGTTGGCGGCAAACGGCCAGACCATGTTATTCAGTTTGGTTCAGAGAGTGAAGATTTCACCCTGTTAGCCATTGAGTCAAAAGATATTCCATCTAAAATAGCGGATAATCTAGGCCCTCGACTGACAACTTACATTGAACAATTGTCTAAAATGCCCCCAATTACTGTAAGGAAAAGTGCCTCAGATTGGCAATTGTGGCAAAATGATGAATTAGCAATGACCAGTCCGGACATTATTTCCGGCGGTGCATTTTGCTGGACAAAGGAGAGCGACCTGACATTATATTTGAAAAAATGCGAGTTTGATGTGGTAATGGCGATTGAATTTGACTCAATTGAACAGTCTGCCTTGTTGCATCTGCTGCTTAGACCGGCGGCTGAGTTTCTTTTGCCTAAAATTTATAGCTTGGCTCAACGCTTCGGGGGGCGGCTCAAAATTCAAGTACACTGACTCTACGACCGAGTCTAAACTGGTTTTCATTAATTTGGTGAATGGAGAATTACCTGTTGGCAACCCTAGTTGTACCTTATAAAGATGGGGGGGGATGGTTGATTGGTAAGTTCTCTCACCAGCCACCCCATCAAATGTTAGAACCCACCTAACTCCAGCATCATTTAATCTTTCTAATTCAAGATAAAATTCTTCAAAATCAAAATTTGTTGGAATATATCTTCCTTTTGTGCCCATATAAGGCGGGTCCAAAAACGCTAAATCACCGGTCTGGGCGTTTGTAAGGGTTTGGCGATAGTCGCCAACGGCAAAGATAACAGGTTGAATGTAGTGGCTCCATTGGTGAATTAGTTTAGATAATCGCTCTGGCGCAATACCGGGGCGAGTATGGTGTAAGGAATTATTGAAGTCGCCATTTTTGTTAAAGCGAATCAGGCCATTCACACAGGTTCGACTTAAGAATAGTAAATCATTGGGACTACGGGTTGCATTAAAAGAGTCACGTATTTCATAATACGCTGTGTGCCCTTCGTTTTGTAATCGCCTCCAGCGTAGCTCGTATTCTTTGGCCGTCAATTCTGGTTCATCTCGAATGACTATCCACAATTGTATTAGTTCAGGAATAACATCGCCTGCCATTCCAACGCTACTTGGTCTGAATGGCAACATTGCCCCACTTCCAACAAATGGTTCAAAATATTGCTTTGTGTCTGGTAGTAGGTATGATAAAATTGGCGCTATTTTACGTTTACTGCCAGACCATTTAATGACAGGTTCGAGGCTTTTGGTTGGTCGTTGCATCCCGGTAACTCCATTTGCAAATCTGTTTCTTTCTCTTCAAAATAGGCTGAAATTCTCCGACAGGCCAAATCAAAATATTCTTGCTCAACCTCAAAACCAACGCAATCCATATCGTGCTTTAATCCGGCAATCACATCGGTTCCAGAGCCAAGAAACGGTATTAACAATCGCCCCTCTTGTTCAGCCGAAATAAGTAGCATCCTTTCAATTAGTCTTAATGGCTTTTGGGTAGGATGTTTTCCGAACTCTAATTCAGAACGTTTCTTATTGTTAGGAATATCCCATACAGTTCTTAATTGTTTGCCCGGTTCTTTCAACCCGTCTTCTTTAAAATGAGCCGCTTTGACATTTTCATAATTAAAATAGTAGTCGCGTCTGTTTTCCCCTGTATGAATCCATAGTATTGTTTCATGGCTGGCAGTCAAACGCCGACCTGATAAATTTGGAAACGCATTACGTTTATACCAAACAACTTCGTTAATTATCTCTATGCCAAGCATCTGGCAGGCTACATTGACAATACCGGAATTATGATAAGTTGAATGTATCCAAATTGAGCCGGTTGGTTTGACAAGACGCTTCAATTCGTTAAGCCAGGTGAGGGTAAACTCAAAACCATCAAGACCATTAAACATATCCCAATTGTGTGAAGCCAATTTCCACGCCCCGCCAAAACCATCCAAAGTATGCCCACTATCCAGTTTCCACGTTGCGTTAGTAGACGCTCCGTAAGGTGGGTCTGCTATTGCCAAATCAAATGAATTATCTGGCAAGTCAAGCATACCCTCAATCACATTTTGAAGATACAGGTTTACCTTGTCATGGGAAAAAGTTTTTTGCTTATTCATTTTTGTTCATCAGGTAAGCGTTGATCCGTGATTCTGCAATCTTTAATGCTTGTAGTGTGGTTGTATTAGAAGCATAATTTGTAACAATTTTTTCGGCTATAGTTTGGGCTGTGAGTTCTTCTAGCGAAATCTCGAAATATTTTGCAAATTTTTCTAATTGTGGGTCTGTTGGTAATCTTTCGCTGTGTTCGATTTTACTCAGCAAACTAGAGTCAATTTCAATGGCAGCCGCCACAACTCGTAACGGTTCATTACGTTCTTGGCGTAAATCCCGGAGTTTTTTTCCTAAAGATTTTTGAGTTTTCATATCCTGTCTTGTCGTATATTGTTTTGACAAATTCTGTTAAATTATAACAGGAAAATATCTATATGTCAATATCGGTGGCAGCTTTGAAAAAATCCGACTAACAATCCTAATAACGCGAATGACTAATCTTAGTTCGTCTGCAAAGTTTGGCGCGTTTACGTAAACCCATATAATTGAATGTAGTCGCATTAAATCCGTCATCGCGTTATTTGGCGCCGTCAGGCCGATGACTACTACTACATATTGGTTCAACTATCATGAATTCCAGACGATTGTTCCTGAAAAAAATCGGGGTTCTCATAGCGTTTTCTCTTGTTGGTTGCAACAGGTCCGCAAATTTGACAAGCTCAACAACATCAACCGGCAATTGGTTTATGCCAGATGAATCGGCAGTTCATAAACGCACCTGGATGTCATTTCGCGCCAGTGAAGAAATTTGGGGGCGCAAGCTTGCTTCCGGAGCGCAAGATAATCTGGCGACGATTGCCAGAACCATTGCCAGGTATGAGCCGGTCGTTATGCTCGTTGAAGATGAAGATTACGATACTGCCCAGAAAAAGTGCGGTCCGAGCGTTGAACTACTCAAAACGTCTATTGATGATTTGTGGATGCGTGACACCGGCGCTGTTTTTGTGCAAAATCAGGGTGGAGCGCTCGGAGCAGTAGACTTTAATTTTAACGGTTGGGGCGACAAACAAGAACACGAAAACGACGCAAAAATCGCCGGATTCATAGCTCGGTACGCGCAGGCTGAATTATTGAATACTCAACTTGCGCTTGAAGGCGGGGGCATTGAAGTGGACGGGCGCGGAACAGCAATTATTACCGAAAGCTGTACGCTTAACCCAAACCGCAATCCCGATGTGAGCAAGCAAGATTGCGAGGCAGAACTAAACAAGCTCCTGGGCTTGCGTAAAATCATCTGGTTGCCGGGTACAAGAGGACAGGATATTACCGATGGGCATACAGATTTTTATGCGCGTTTTGTTCGGCCTGGTATGGTGGCGGCTCATTTGGAGAACGATCCACAGTTTTATGATTATGAAGTTACCCGTACTCATCTTGAAATGTTGAGATCAGCAACAGATGCCGAGGGTCGGAAGCTGGAAGTGGTTGTTTTGGAAGGCCCACAAAGCATACGGCCTGAGTACGCAAGCAACGATTTTGCGGCTGGATATATTAACTTTTACGTGGCAAATGGGGTGGTAGTTGCGCCCGAATTTGGCGATATTGAGGCTGACAGCAAGGCCAAGGAGACGCTGGAACGCTTGTTTCCAAAGCGTGATATTGTGCAAATCAATATCGATGCCATTGCTGCCGGAGGCGGTGGCATACATTGTACAACTCAACAAGAACCTGTGTAGCTATTTACGATTTATGATTTCAGATTTACGATCTTGCTAACGGACACCCCTACGATTTGACCGCTGACCGTTGACCGCCAAAACGCGCTAAATCGACCATTTTTTACGGCGGTCTGCCGTCTGAGGTCGGCGGTCAGGTCGCCAGAACGCAATTTTGCCAGCGAAACCAACGTCAAATTTAAAGGGTGTCCGTTAGCGAAATTTACGATTAAGGCTACGCATAAAAACCAATCGTACCCAAAGGGCATTATAATAAATCCAAAATCGTAAGTCGTAAATCCCCCTACCCCATCTGCGGCTTATCCAGAGCCATCACAATCAAATAATCGCCCTGCTCGAGCCGGTGGTTTACCGGTGGGTTGGAGATGACCTCGCCCTCGTTGCCCTTCTGCGCGGCAATCACGGTGCTGCGGTGGGTTTGCTTCATCTCGGTGAAAATTTCAATGAAAGGGCGCTGCGCCATCGAAGCCGGGAGGGGAATTTTATACAGCTCATTGCCGCTTTTGACGCTCAAGACCTCTGAGATCACTTTGGAGATGCCGTGATTCAGCGCGGCGCGAGCCATTAAATTGCTGCTCAACTCGCTGGCAACGATGATTTCATTGGCGTTGGCTCGCTGACAATGCTTGACATTGGCTTCGTTTTCCAGTTCCACAATGGTATAGGCGTCGGGATTGATGCTTTCTACAGTCAATGTGGTCAGCACTGCTTTGGCATCACGGGACGTATCATCCAGCGACGTATCGCCCAGGATCACCACTGTTTTAGCCCTGTCCAGATTGCCTCGCTCAAGCGTTTCATCGGTTACATTGCCCTGGATGAAGTGCAGGTCATCGTCGTCAACCGGCTTCATCTCGATGTCGGCAATCAAAACAATTGGCGCTTCGGCGGTGTGCGGGTCGGCTCGAAGTTCCTGCAAAACTGTTCGCGCCTGATGGTTCCATTCGCACAAAATAATGTGGTTTTCAAAATCAAATGAACTCATACCTCGATTTTCCTTTAATTTTAAATCAATTAAGAAGCTGGCAATAGTAGCGCTGAGCGTCCCCAGCAGGCCAATCCCAAACAGCATCAAAATGACGGCAATCACCCGCCCCCCAATGGTGGCCGGCGAAATATCGCCGTAGCCCACCGTGGTCAGGGTGACAATGCTCCACCAAAACCCGTTGATCAGCGAGATGCCCGGTTCCAAAAAGCTAACAGCAATCGAACTGACGACGAGCAACAAAAGGATGAAGAGGAGCAGGCGATCAAACTTTTCGTGTTTCAGATATTGCCAGAAACGTCTCAAGGGTGACTTTGTGCGCATACGCTCACTTTTCTCCATAGAAAAACGCGCCGGGGAAATCATCTTCTACTTTCTTCTGCTTGCCGCTCCACGTTTCAATGTCAATGCGATAGACAGCGGTGCGTTTCAACTCTTGAGGCGTTACAGGGGAATAATCTTGCCCGTAGCGTAAATGGGGAAAATACTTGCGCAGCAGAAGCCGCAAGCCGTGAGTGGCCTCTTCCTCATCCTCAACAATGGCAACCTCACCAAACACAACCACGCCGGAAAACTCTACGCCAAATTCCAGAGCGGTCTTGGCAGGCAGCAAGCGCCCCATCTCGCTGACGCTGAAACAGGCTCGCGGGTTTGCTTTCACATTGGCGTCAAAGCGGCCTGTTTTAGCGCCGTGCAGGTAAATGGCGCGTCCGGCCTCATCGTAAGCGTAATTTCTGCTGGTGATAAAAGGCTGCCCGTCGAAGACGGTTGCCATTGCGCCGTCGGGCGCGCGGTGGAGAAAATCCTTGATCCAGGCCTCGTCATCCACGGCGCGGTCTTTGCGGCGGATTTGATTGAAGGGTTGCGTTGTATAATCTTTGGGCATTGCTGAAACCTCCGCTGTTTTCTGGTATAATCAGTATCATACAATACACGAAA
>DUEH01000235.1 GCA_011192195.1 Chloroflexota bacterium
CCTGATTTTACATACTTGGCAGTTAGTGTCAAAGAAAGCAACTGCATCCCGATGAAAAACACCGCTCACCAGATCATTCAGGCCGCGCTAAAGGCCGTTGACCCTTATCAAGCAGTCTTGTCCCACCTCACGCGAGAGGGAGATACCCTTGGCTGCGGAGAAAAAAGTTATGCGTTGAGCAATTTTGAGCGCGCGCGCGTTATTGGCTTTGGCAAGGGAAGCGCGCCGATGGCTCGCGCCGTTCACGCGCTGCTGGCAGACCGCATTAACGACGGGTTGGTGATTGTGAAGTACGGTCACACGGGTGCGGGTGAGCGGGTGAGCAGGGGGGAAAGGGGGCAGGGGAGTAGCGGCACCGGCTTTCCAGCCTGCATAACGCTGGCGGAAGCGGGGCATCCCACGCCGGATGAGAACAGCGTGCGTTATACAAACCGTCTGGTTTCGATGCTGCGCGGCGGGAACGCGCGCGATTTGCTTATCTGCGTTACCTCTGGCGGCGGCTCGGCGCTGTTGACGCTGCCGGCAGAGGGGGTATCGCTGGCAGATGTGCAATTATTAACGCAAATGCTGCTGGAAGTGGGCGCAACTATCAATGAGATCAACACCGCGCGCAAGCATCTGTCTCAGGTGAAGGGGGGGCGGCTGGCGCAACTGGCGCAACCCGCCACGCTGCTGAACCTAATTCTCAGCGACGTAGGCGGCGACCCGCTGGACACCATCGCTTCCGGCCCCACCGCGCCAGACCCTTCCACTTTTGCCGACGCGCTGGCAATCTTAGAGAAATATCGCCTGACTAAGCGAGCGCCTTCTTCCATTTTAGCCCATTTACAGGCCGGAATAGCCGGCAAACAGCCCGAAACGCCCAAAGTTGGCGATCCGGCCTTTGAAAATGTGCAGAATCAAATCGTCGCCAATAATAGAATAGCGCTGGATGCGGCGGCTCAAAAAGCGCGCGAGATGGGTTGGACTGCGCTGGCGCTACCTGCCTTCATTGAAGGGGAGGCGCGGGACGTAGCGCGAGAATTTGTTTTAGCGGCAGCAAGCAGTAGGCAGTATGCAGTAAGCAGTAAGGAAAAAACGACGAAAGACGAGGGATGGAGGGCGAAACTTTTGTCCACCTTTCGTCCTCCGTCTTTCGTCTTTCGTCCGGTTAAGACGGCAACACCAACTGTTTTTATGTGGGGCGGCGAAACAACCGTCACTATTCGGGGGGAGGGACTGGGCGGACGCAATCAAGAGATGGCGCTGGCAGCGGCCATTGAGCTGAGCGGGCAGAAGAACACGCTGGCAGCCTTCTTTGCCACCGACGGCAACGACGGGGCCACAGACGCCGCCGGCGCCTTCGCTGACGGAGAAACCATCGCCAGAGGAGCGGCTATCGACCTGAATGCGCAAAGTTATCTGAATAGCAATGACAGTTATCACTTCTTTCAGGCCATTGATGATCTCATCATCACCGGTCCTACAAATACCAATGTCAATGATATTGCGCTGCTGTTGGTGTGCTAAAACACGGCAAGCCACGATGCAAAATGAAAAAACATAGCGTCTCAACTTTGCAAAAAATCAAAGCGGCGCGTATTCTTAAACAAAAGTAACCGTCCACTTCCTACTTTTCAAAGGCAACGCTATGCGCACTTTCAGTTTTTCAGCAATAGCCCGTTATGTAAAACGAAATCAATGGTTCATAGCCATAGAATTGGCTGTTCTGGCAAGCATAACCACGTTGTTTATGGTTGGCGACAATGATCTGTCGTTTTATTACCAACCCTTTGCCAGAGGATGTCTGGAATGTGGTTATGTGCCTTATTTTGCCTATTGGTTCTTGTGGCCTTTAGGGCTTTTTTCGCACAAAGTTACCTATTTTTTTCTAACGGCTTTCAGCGCGGGCGTTTTGCTGGCGATTACGTATCGCCGCCGCGCGAATCCCTTGGTTGTTCTCCTGTCATTTCCGGCAATGGCGCTGTTGTGGGTAAGCCAAATTGACGCTATCATTGCGCTGGGGCTGGGATTGGCCTTTGGTCTTTTTACTAAAAATAACCATTGGCGCGGTTTGGGGCTGGTGATGGCCTTTATCAAGCCGCAAATCAGTCTGTTAGCTGTCATTGTCCTGCTGTGGCAATCTCCCAAAAAATTCTTAAAGATGCTGCCTGTTCCCATTATTGCGGCTATAGCCAGTTTTATTCAATTTGGTCTTGATTGGCCCTTGAAATGGTTGCAGCAGGCGCAAAGTTTACCCACGCACGAATATCGCCAGACCGCCCAAATGCTGTTTCCCTACAGCCTTATCCTCTTGCTGACGCCCTTCTTTATAAAGAATAAGGACAGGCAACTTCAAGTTGCTCTGGTGGCTTCCGCCTTTTTGCCGCAGTACAGCATTTATAGCTATGTGGTTTTCATTGTCTTCTTGAAACCGGCCTCCTGGTGGATAGCGCCGTTATCGTTTTTGTGGCTGCTATTTTATCCCTGGCTTGGCGAACAATCGCACATTGTGCAAATAGTCTTCCCCTTGATCGTCTTGATTTCCCTGTTCATCCAATCATATTCTGAGCAATCAGCAGGGCGCGTCGCACCCAAATGATGCTACTTGAATTTTTTCTCCATCTTCATCAACGTTGTCACGCCCGTTTTTGTTTTGGTAATAATTGGCTACCTGGCTGGCCCACGCCTTAATCTGGAAGCGCGAACCCTGTCGCGGGTGGCTTGTTACGTTTTCATTCCGGCCTTTGTTTTCAATACTCTGGCTAGAATTCATATCGAAACAGGATCGGCGACGAAAATGGTCGCCTACATCCTCATTGTCCATCTGGCTTGCGCTGCGCTGGTTTTTTTAACGGCCAAACTACTGCGACGCCCCAAAGAGGTAGTGGCAGCATTTGTGCTGATTGCTGTCTTTGGCAACATCGGCAATTTTGGGCTTTCGATCATTGAATTTGGGCTGGGGGAAGAGGCGTTGGCCGCCGGAACAATTTATTTTGTGACTATCAACACCTTAGCCTTTAGCATCGGTGTGGCGGCGGCCAGTTGGGCAAATCTAATCTCCAGTCTCCATCAAGCGTATTCCTGAGCGAATGCGTCACGGACAGCGGCGGTGATGCAGTGTCCAAAAATCAGATGAGCGTCTTCCTGCTGATCCATTCGAGGGCTGGGCGCGTGGAGGCACAGGTCTACCATGCCCGCCAGTCTGCCGCCGGTATCGCCGGTGAAGCCAATGGTGGTTGCGTTCCCTTCGTTAGCCAGCGCAATAGCGTTAAGAACGTTGACCGAGTTACCGCTGGCGCTAATGCCAATAACTACATCGCCCGGCTCGATCAGAGGGGCCAACTGAGCCGCAAAGACGTTGTCATAAGACGTATCGTTTGCCCAGGCAGTCATCAGCGCCATATTATCTGTCAAGGCAATAACTCGCAAGGGGGGAGCGCCGGGAACCGCCGTATTCTTAGCCAGATCGCAAGCAATATGAGAGGCATTTGCGGCGCTGCCGCCGTTGCCACAAAGAAATATCTTTCGGCCATTGCGGGCGCTCTTGAGCAATATATCAACTACCTGATCCAGCAATTCGGCAGGCAGATCGGCAATCATTGTTTGTAATTGCGTTAAATAATCTTCTATGTGTTGAATATTCACGTTACATTTGTCCTGTAATAATATCGTTTGGATGTGTTTCATTTGACTTGAAGAGAGGGGGGAGAATGGGGGGACACCCGCTTCGCGAAGCCCCCCGGCCTGCGGCGCTTTTCTATTCATTTGAAACACACTCATATCGTTTGGGTGTGTTTCATTTACTTAAGCAGCCTCCCTGCACAACCAATGGAAGCGCATAATAATCAGAGGGAGTTGAAGAAACAGGATTTTCAGCGATGTTGGATTTTTGTTCAACGACAGGTTGAAGAGCAGGAGACATGTCTCCGGTCATATTTGGCTCTACCGGTTGTGGAGTAGTTGATGAAAGTGGTTTCAGGGCCTGGATTTCAAGAGCTGTTTGGGCTTCTGTGCCGGTCACAAATTGCAATATTGTTTCAAATTCCGCTCGTAGATTTTCTTGCATTTTCGTTAAATCGTAGTTCATAATTGGTTTCCTTTATTGGGGTATAGTCTTCAACTGTGTAACCATACTATACCAAAAAGAAACCGTTTTAAGTAAATGAAACGCACCCATTTGAAATACGAGTACCAACGCCAAAATGACCGGCGATAACGCTGGCCCGCCTGTCGAACTGTACATCCAGACAAAATCTTCATCCTTCAGCAAATCACTCAACTTGTCACCAACTTGTCGATAG
>DUEH01000236.1 GCA_011192195.1 Chloroflexota bacterium
GCTTCGGCTACGCCCGGCTCAATTGCCAATAGAACAACCGTAGCCTGCACTTCGGCGATGTCTGTTACGGTTGAGAATAGCGGGTCTTATACGCCCGCAGGATGCGCAGCGGCATTGAATGGTGTTGATGCGCCGGGAATAAATCCACCAACTTCGCTACGTGAGGGAACCGTCACCATTGGCGATCCAAGCAGACCCGGTGAACTAATTCTTGATTACGCCAGCAACGGAGGCATAGTTGATGGCCCTGGTTACGATGTAGTTTTCTTTGAATTAATCAACCTGATTACACCCACACAACCGTATGTTGGATTAGAGTACACTATTCTGGACGTATCGGAAAGCAATTCCGGCCCCTGGACAACCGTTTTTGCCTGGGACGGCGTATTAGGTCACATAACCAACACCAATGTTTACTCTTATGCGATTCCACCACCACCCATAGAACCTGAAGGCGAAATAATCCCGCCTTCAATTCTGCACCCTGATCCAGGCGCTTCACCGCCACCCCAAAACACCGGCATAGCCATTGATATAAGCCCCTACGCACCGGCCGGTATCAAATATCGCTACATTCGATTAGCCCAACCGGCGGCTGGTTCTTCAGGCGCTCAGGTTCAAGTAGATGCGGTTTATCGCTTGAATTAAGGATGCAGCGGGTATGATAAGATGAAAGGGCCGCAAAACGAGAGGAATTGCTCCTTGTAAGCAATTCCTCTCGTTTTGCGGTCCTTTCCCTTTCGTCACTTGGTCTTTAAGCTGGCGGCGTGGCTGTGACGGTTGGCAACTCTGTTGGCAGTGTTGGGGTGGGTGACGGCGTTGGCGTATCCAGAAAATCAACGGGGGTTGGCGTTGGGCTTGGCGGTGGCGGCAACGTGGGCGAAGGGGTATCCGAAGGCAAGGGGGGCGGCGTTGATGTATCGCTTGGAGTGGCAGTTGGCGTATCCAAAGGCGGCGTGGCCGTAAGTGTGGCCGTATCTGTGGGGGAGGACGTAGGCGGCAGCGTTGGCGTGGCGGTTTCTATTGGCGGGGTGGATGTTGGGGTAGCGGTTTTCGGCGATGTTGGGGTAGCGGTTCCCGGCGATGTTGGATAGGGCGTTGGCGTAGAAGTAGCGGTTGGCGTAGGCCAGGGAGCCAGAGTTGGCGTTGCAGTTAAAACAGGAATAAATGGCAGATAAATGACCTGACCGGCGTAGATATAGTCACTTGTCAGGCAATTAGCCTGCCTAAGCGCTTGAACAGTGGTGTTGGTGCTGACAGCCAATGAATAAAGCGCGTCGCCGGACTGCACCACGTAAGCCACCCAATTAGCAGGCGGATGGCACACAGTGGGGGTGGCGACTGGTCTGGTAGATGTAGGCAGCGGGCGCGGGGTGGATGTAGGCGGCACGCGCGTTGGCGTGGCAGTTGAAGCAACGGGCGTTGTTGGCTGTGGTCTGGGCGTTGAAGCAGGCGGTAAAGTAGCCGGCGGTGTGGCGGTTGGCGCAAGCGGAGTGATCAATCGCGCGGTAGGAGCGACAATTGTTTCTTCGGTGGGGGTGTTTGTAGCAAGCGCGGTTGTAGCTTCAGGAGATGGCGTAGCAGCCTTAGCTTCCTGTTCCTGGTCTTGTAAATCGGTGGCGGCCAACAGGAAGGCAACTGAAACGGTCAGGACAACCACAACCAGCGCCCCCAGGTTGATTGCCAGTTTTCGTGGCTCAAATTGCTTGGTGTTATTGCTTGAATTGGACACGGTTAATAATCCTGAACATCGGAATTGAAGTCAAACGGCGGGATGTCTATTTCATCCCAGGGATCATTGTAGTAATCTTTTATGGGTAGGACAAAGTGAAAGATTGTACCCTGACCCATTTCAGTATCAAACCACACTTCTCCTTTATGAGCCTCTATTAAATATTTTACAATTGAAAGGCCCACACCCGTTTCTCCTAATCCCTGAACCAGCGGATGGTCTGCTTTGTAGAAGCGGTCAAAAACCTTGGCAATATCGTTTTCAGCAATGCCCCCACCGCTATCAGTGATGGATATTTTGAACCATCTTTCGTCTACGCTTAGGCTGTCATTTTGAATGACCGTTGCTTTTACCTCTATTTTCCCTCCGCTTGGGGTGCATTTGACAGCATTGTTCAATAAATTAGCCATAATTTGCTGCATACTGTTTGGGTCTGCTTCCACAGGCGGAATTTCATCTGGCAAGTTCAAACTCAATTGTATCTCTTTCTCTTCTAATTGCGCTTTGGCGCCAAGAATAACATCTTCTATGATTTCAGCCATATCAATTGAAGCGGGAGCTATTTCCAGTTGACCGGCGTCAATGGCGGCAACACCGATCAAATCGTTCAACAGGCCATCCATCCGCTCGACATTAGCTTTTGCTCGCTGCAAGAATTTCCGCTGCATATCGCCAATCATGCCCACCGATTCTCCTAACAGCAAATCAATATAGCCAATAATTGAAGTCATAGGGGTTCGAAGTTCTTGCGCCAGAGATGCCACAAACTCATCACGGGCTTGCTGAGTTTCAAACTCTTCAGTGGCGTCATAAAGAATAATCACGTTACCGCTGCTTTGCCCGTTTTCGGGATCGGTGATGGGAGAGATGGTGGCCTTGATGATCTGGTCGTTGATAGTCAGGGTAGTTGATACTAAGGATTCTTCCGTGATTTTTTGCAGGGCATTAAGCCATTCCTGAGTTGAGTCAATATCGCTCAACTTCTTCCCCATCAACTCGTTTGTAGCAAGGCCAAATAATTGCACCGAGGCCTTATTTACACGGCTGATATACCCATTAGAATCACTGACCAGAACCCCGCAAGCCAGGTTTTCTAACTCTGCGCCAACTTGGGGGCTGGTCATTGCAACCGGCATATTGGCTACTTTCTGCAATTTTGCGCGATTTATGCGCAAAGCCTTGGCCAGATTGCGGCTTCTGTCTTGCGCTGTTTCCAGAGCCTGTTTGAATTTTTCGGCCTCGGCAGCCTCAAGATGCAATTCATTCACCCTGTCTTTTAATACTTGCATTTCTTTTTCAGTTTTTTGCAGCTTTTCAAGTTGTTTTTTGTGCGAGGCCGTTAAGCCGGATAGCTGCTGATTCTCATGGGTCAATTCCTCTAGCTTTTTATGAGTTACTCTCAGTTGCCTGCTGGTTTGTTCGGTATGTTTTTGGTATTCTGTCAAGTCCTTTTGGCTCTTGCGGGCCAGGGTTTCTTGCTCGTACAAGCGCTGCGAAATCATTATAACTTCCTCGCGGCTCTTTTTGAGTTCCGCTTCCAGAGCGGCTGTGCGCCGTTCAGCGCTTTGCTCACTATTGCGCAGCGTCCAGGCCAACTGCTGTGATTTTGTAGTCAGGGCGTGATAAGAACGGGCGTTATCAATGGCAATGGCTATTTGGTGAGCCATTGTTTTAATTAATTGCGCTTCTGTAAGGCTAAAGGGACGTTTGGAATAGGCGTTGCCAACTATGAGTATTCCCAAAGATTTCTCATTCAAGACAATTGGCTGAAAGATCAGTGGCCCGGTTTGGTCTCTGGCGCCCATCATGGCAAATAAAAATTTTATCTGCGGGCTATCATAAGAATCGTTCAACTCTACTTGTCTTAAACGCTCCAGAGCATGTTTTATTGCCTGTTGTTCATTCACGGGAAAGGTGATAGCCTCTCCCCGTCCCTCTCGGCGGGGATTGTAGGTAGCCACCATCCGCATTAAAGAGGGGTCTCCATCTTCCGGCAAAGCGATGGCGCATTGATCCACATTCAACGCGCTAACTACCCCTTTTGCTGCGCCATCTACAACTTCAGGCAAACTCAAAGAAGATGTAATATCTTTTGTGGCCTCAAATAAACTGATCAACCCTTTGATCTCTTCCTGAGAGGTCTGGCTCAGATTTTTCAGCGCCACGCTCTGTAGATTGAGCGCCTCAATCACCTCCTGGTAGGTGGCAATAACCAGAATGGGGTAAGCTATCATTTCCGCCAAACGAATAAAGGCGGCGTTGTTTGCTGTTGAAGCCAGACTATTTCCCAAAGCCAGTTGCAACGCAGCGCCCACTGTAAGAACAGCAATACCAAAAACTGTCAAAAATTGTTCTTGAGTAAACTCGCGAAGCATTGTTGTCAACAAAAATATACCCAAGCCAATTTGCCACAACAGAAAGATTACAGATAGGCCATTAAAGGGTATAATAAGACTAAGGCTGAATAAGCCCAAGGTCAGCAGGCTATTGGCAATTACAAAATTTGTAGACTTTGTAGAACGCGCGCCAAAAAAGGGAGAAAATCCCCAGGTTAACACCCCCATTGAAAAGACGGCCAACGCCTCTTCAAGTAATATTTTTGAAGCAATTGCCTGAAGAGCAAAAATCAGCAGAAACAAAAAGCGTAATGCCCCAAGAACCCCAAACGCAATCGCCAGTCGCCGAGCTTTGAGAGACAGATTCCTGCGCCAGTGCCCCAGAGCAACAAAAAACGCGGACTCTATGGCAAAAAAGGTGAAAAGATAGTAAGCTAATGAAAAACCGGAAGTTGAAAGAATTGACACAATATCGCCTTAAAAGTAATGGTGGCGGTTAAGTTGTAAGCGGTGTACAAAACGTTCCGCCGCACACCATCGCTTACTTTTCTACCACTACCAAAATAGTTTTGCCGAACTACAGTAACTATTATACCATACCTGAAAACAGTTTAACAAGCACCCAGTCACTTCTGCATAAGACAAGAGTACTGATTTTAAAGGAGAGTCTATGTTGGTGTTAGTAGACGGACACAACTTGATAGGAAAACTACCGGATATAAGTCTGGATGAAGCTGATGATGAAGCGCGTCTAATTACCAAACTTCGGCGATACAGGGCCAGAACGGGAAGAAATATCATAGCGTTCTTTGATTCAGGCGGCAGTTATAAACTATCCAGCAAACGGACCAAAGGAGGCATTTCCATTCACTATGCCCCCCACAACAAAACTGCCGACCACCTGATCATCAGCCACTTACAAAGGGCCAGACACCCTCGGCAGATATTGCTTGTTTCTTCAGACAGAGCCATCCAACAAGTTGCCCGACAAGTTAGAGCCGGAATAATATCATCCACAGATTTTGCCCAAGAATTGGAAACGCGCCCTGCATCTCAAGACGATGAGGCTGATGTACAATTATCGAAAGAAGAGATTGAAGCCTGGTTATCACTTTTTGGTGCAAGCCAATGAGCGATCAAGGACTATCTTCTTATTTGAAACCTCAAAAATGCATGTTATATTCAAATATCAAAGAAGAAGGCTTTATTAGTAAGTTATTCCGGGATTGACTCAAGATATTTGTAGGGGTATAATGAAGTACCTTAAAAAGCTGAATTTTTATAAATCAGTGTGGCAGATCTACCTGCGAATGTTGCACTTGTATTACAAGAATTGGCTGTTAGTTTAAATAAAAAGGTTATACACAATGGCACTACAGGGTAACCTGCGGGATTTTAGTACAACACAGCTCCTTAATCTGGTTAGCTTAGCTAAAAAAACAGGAGCTATGACGCTGGAAACAGACGATAATTCTGCCTTACTCTATTTTAGAGAAGGTAAATTGATTCATGCCTCCACTAACAATCGAGCGGGACGATTGGCCGATATGCTTCTGGAAGCTGGCAAACTGGCAGAAAAACAAGTAAAGGCTATTGAACGTCAGCCCAAACAACTTTCTGACAAAGCATTAGGGATTGATTTGATTCGCTCGGGCGTAGTAACCCAGCAAGACATTATAAAAAGCGTCAAAGATTTTATGCTTGATGTTGTTTATTCCCTCTTCTCCTGGACCGAGGGTCTTTTCAACTTCAATCCGGGCGTCAAACCCTCAAATGATCGTATCACGGTTCCCTTGAATCTTGATAACGTTATTCTGGAGGGCAGCCGACGCATTCAAGAAAACGAGCGTTTGGTAGATGAACTACCTCATCTGGATAGAGTTTCCCTAAAAGTAACCGACAAACCCTTACGAGATGTAAAACTAACCCCCGATGACTGGCGGGTTATCTCTCACATTCACCCCAGAAACACCATTGCTCAAATAGCTCAAGCTAACAGCATGGACGAATTTCAAATACGAAAGATTGTCTATGGTATGTTGCAAGCCGGACTGGTAGAAATTATCAAACCGGAAGGCGTACAGACACAAAAGAAATTTATGAGCAGAGCAGAAAAAAAACTAGCCAAAAAACAAACGCCTACCATGAAGCGCTCTATGGTAGAGCGTCTGATCAATCGTATCAAACGTGTATAAAAAATTGCGAAGTAGCTGTCCATTCCTTGTTTTCATAATGTATTCAAGAACAGGAAAAAATTATTGCATAGCAATAAACAATTCACAACTCATCATTCATTATTTTTAAGGTAGGTTATCAATGCAAACCGTCAAAATGGTTGTTACCGGCCCCTATAGCGCGGGAAAAACCCAGTTCATCCGAACTATTAGCGAAATTGACGTCGTCTCTACGGAGCGTAAAATCAGTTCCGAAGCGGAACGGCTGAAAGATGCAACAACAGTTGCTATGGATTTTGGCCGCATTACCATTGACGACGATTTGATCTTGTACCTGTTTGGAACTCCCGGACAACGGCGCTTTGATTTTATGTGGGAGATCCTTACAGAGGGAATGTTAGGGTTTATAGTGCTAATTGACAGCGTGCGGCCCGAAACTTTCCGAGAAGCCAGGAATATTCTGGAAGTTTTCAGAGGCTACGCGCAAACGCCCTACGTGGTTTCTGCCAACAAACAAGATATGCCCGATGCCTGGAGCCCGGAAGATTTGCGCATTGCGCTGAAAATAGACAAAAATATTAAAGTACTGCCCTGCGTAGCTACCGATAAAGAAAGCGTTAAACAAACCATTTTGGAACTACTCTATTCTATTCTGGAAGGAATAGAAGAATAGCGCCTTAAAAACATTCAGTGAAGGCATAATATGCCTGAAGTTCGCTCTCGTCAGGCCAGTATTGAAGACATATTAACATCGCTAATCTATGATGGCTCCTTTGATTGCGCTGTGGTTGCCTCTGGCGATGGCTTGCCTGTAGCAATGGTTGGTCAAAATAACGCGCCGATGCTTGCAGCCGTAGCGGCCTCTATGAAAGATCTGGCCGAACGCGCTCATCCAGGGATAACAGAAATTTCTTCCCGCGATAACCAAGGAAATCGAGTTGTCAGCCGCTACTTTTCCATTGATCAAGACTTACTGTTGCTAACGGTAAAAATGCCGGCAAAACATACATACCGCAGGCTAACAAGTAAAGCTATTTCCAAGATAAGACAAGTATGGGCGGCCTGACAGTCAGTGATAATTTGCTCTTTGACATCAAGACGCCGTCATAGAGAAGACGACGCAAATACAGCAACAATGGCGAATGGCGCACCATTGTCTTTCTGCTGAATTAATCGCTAATCTCCTGTCTTTTTTGGGTAGTGGTAGACAAATAAGTGATGGTACGCGGAACGTCCCGCGCGCCATCCTTATAACTTAACCGCCATCCCTTTTTTGAGGCTAATCAGTGAGTTCAATCGTTACAGATCAGGGAGTTGTCCATTATGAAGTCGTTGGACGCGGGCGACCCGTAATTTTATTACACGGATGGATTGGCTCCTGGGGATATTGGCTTAATACAATGAGTTGCCTGGAAAGCCACTATAGAGGCTACGCACTTGATTTTTGGGGCTTTGGTGATTCCGGCAAAACGCGCGGCAGCTTTCAGGTTAACGACTTTGTAGAGCTGGTTGATCAATTTATGGACCGCCTGGGGATAGATGCAGCGCCCATAATTGGTCATTCTATGGGGGGGACAGTGGCCTTAAGTCTGGCCCTTTCAAAGCCGGAACGGGTAAAACAGATTGTTGTTGTTGGGTCTCCTATTGTTGGCAACTCGCTAAGTTTCTGGCTACAACTGGCGGGTAAGCCCTGGATTGCAACTCTCCTCTGGAAATTCCCCATCTTTCTCCGTATATTCTTAAAATTAATGTCTCTTAGAGCCACGCAGAAATCAGATGAGTGGTATCAAATGGTCACGCGCGATGTTTCGGATACCACTTTGGAATCCTTTTTTACCAGCATTCGTTCCTTGCGCTACACCGATTTAACGTCTCTCTTGTCTAATATTTCTGTGCCAACTTTAGGTATTTATGGTGAATCAGACATCATCGTCAACCCCAAACAAGCCAGTGTATTGGGGAAAAACCTGGCATCATCCCAAATAGAGATGATGCCAGGTTCGGGACATTTCCCTATGTTAGACGAACCGGTCCCCTTCAACCGACGATTATTAGATTTTCTGTATCAAGACGTCCAAGAGCAACTTCAATGATAAAAATCATCGTCAGGGCGCTTGAAGATGTAGAACCCTTCAATGAGCCAGCCCGAGAACTACGAATTTTGGATAAACCTCTGTGGCTCCACCATGGAGATATTCTGGCCCCCTACAGCCATCAGGAACGAGAATACAACCCCGGACAAATCATTGGCAGCACCAGTGAAGAAACCATCCTCTACAAAGACAACCTCTACTTTGATGATGCGCTATTTGCCGCATTTATGGATGCCGCTAAAACTCACGGCGGCCCCTGTCAAATAGCCTTCAAAAAAGACGATAAAGCTATTGTCAACCACGCCTTGCCCTTGCAATCTGGTATTCGGCTACATAAACAACAAGACGTTTATGTAGCCGATTTATTCTATTTTCCCAAGGGTTATAATCAACAAGCGCTTCAAAACCTTGAGCCGGTAGTCATTGATACCTTGCCTCAAGAGGTGGGCTACTACCACGTACCCACTTATATGGCTTATGAAAAAGGAGATTTGGTTTACCAGGTTCCACAACGCCCCTTTTTATCCATAGAAAACTGGGTGCATGTCTTTCTGGCCAATACCGCTTTTGGCATCTTTTCCAGAGGCGCGCGCATAGAGCTTAAACTGGATAACAGTTTTCCCTTTATGCTAAACATCTTCTTTAGATCATTGCTTGAACGAAAACAGTTCATAGAATCATCTGCCTTGGTAGAGGTGGGAAAAAATTGTCAGATAGACCCGGCGGCAATAGTTCAAGGCCCCACTATTATTGGCGATAACGTAACCATTGGGCCGGGCGCGGTCATCAGCGCTTGCGTCATTGGCGACAACGTAAATATCTCGCAAGGGTGTCAATTGACGGTTAGCGTGGTGGGGAATGGATCTTTTCTGCCCTTTAGAGCCTCTCTCTTTATGACCACTTTGATGGAAAACGCTATGGTGGCTCAGAATACCTGCTTGCAAATGTGTGTCATTGGCAGAAACACCTTTATTGGCGCGGGCAACACCTTCACTGATTTCAACCTGCTGGCAAAACCCATTCGCACAATGCACAAGGGGAAGCTGGAAGCCGTTGAACAGCCGGTTATTGGCGGTTGCGTGGGGCACAACTGTAGAATTGGCTCCGGTCACATTGTCTTTCCGGCCAGAACCATCGCTTCAGACGTAGTACTATTTGCCAAAGAAGATCGTCATATCATTTCCCAAAACGTCAGTTATCAGGAAAGTGACCATCACCAATATCCTGGCCAAAGCCACGTGCCGCTCTATCAGCCGGAAAATGATACAGAAAGCAAATACAACGCAAAGGAATAAAAGCGTAGTTCTCTTGAATAATTTTGCCTTCATCATTCATCCCATTGACCCAAAACGAGATGTCCAAAGAAAATTCCCCCTCTTGGGAAAATATTTACCTGCCCCTGTCATTAACTTTTTCTCCCGATTTTTTCCCCCTGTATATATCTCTCATATTGTTGGCATACAATCCGCCGCCACCCAGGAAGAAATTGAAGGCTGGTTTGTAGCCTGCCCCCTCACGCCGCAGCGCATGATGAGCCTGCCCCCCCAAACAGTTTACAAGAAAATCATTCAAACCGGCAAAGTAGCTCAAAAAAAAGGCGCAAAACTATTGGGTTTAGGGGCTTTCACCTCTGTGGTGGGCGATGCGGGGCTTACTATAGCCAGTAAACTGGATATCCCCGTAACAACGGGAGACAGTTACACCATTGCCGTGGCCGTAGAAGCAGTTGCAAAGGCTGCCCGTATGATGGACATAGAACTGGGGCAATCGGTAGGGGCGGTAGTGGGCGCTACAGGCGCTATTGGCAAAGTTTGCGCCCAACTTTTAGCAAAATATGTCCCGCGCCTATTACTATTGGGCCGTAGAATTAACGCATTAAATGATGTAAAATATAGCATAGAAGAAAATACGCTAACGCAAGTACAGGTCAGCGATTCGATGGAGGACCTGCGTCAAGCCGATGTCATCATTACCGTAAGCAGCGCTATAGACAGTATTATTCAAGCGCAGCACCTTAAATCCGGCGCTGTGGTCTGCGATGTAGCGCGGCCCAGAGATATTTCAAGACAGGTGATTGAAGAACGAAAAGACGTTCTGGTCATAGAAGGCGGCATGGTGAAAGTACCAGGCCACGCAAATTTTAACTTTGACTTTGGCTTTCCGCCCAAAATGGTTTATGCTTGCATGGCAGAAACAATGATCTTGGCATTAGAAGGCCGGTACGAGAATTTCACCATCGGCAGAAATATATCGCTGGAGCAAGTTGCAGAGATAGCATCACTGGCAAAAAAACACGGCTTCAAACTGGGCGGCTTCAGAAGTTTTGAAAAAGCAGTTACGCCGGAACATATTGCTAAAATAAAATCAACCATCATTTAGCCAACACTTTTTCAGGAGGGTGTCCTATGGGCAAAGGGCGAATACTTGTTGTAGAAGATGATCCAGATGTCTCAAAAATGCTCAAAATTTATTTTGACTCCCAGGGATATGAAGTCCTTGCAGAAATGCGGGGCGGAGACTCGCTGGAAACCTGCGCAAAAAAAATACCCAATGTAGTTGTTTTGGATATTAACCTGCCCGACATGGACGGCTACGCGGTATGCCGGGAACTTAGAGGGAATTTGCGCACAAAGCATATCCCCATCATCTTCCTCACTCAAAAAGACGAGCGTAGCGATAAGATAAAAGGGCTTGAGTTGGGCGCAGATGATTACATCACCAAACCCTTTGACATCGAGGAATTAAAGCTTCGCGTTCAGGGGGCTATCAGGCGGGCTACTTACGAAAATCTGACCAA
>DUEH01000237.1 GCA_011192195.1 Chloroflexota bacterium
CACTGGGGTTCCAACCGGCGCATCGTTTTTAGCAGAGAGGGGGATATTTACGTAATGGATGAAAACGGCGACGCTCAAACCCAAATAACCACCCATTCCGCCGCCGACTACGACCCCGCCTGGTCGCCCGACGCGAGTAAAATAATCTTCATCTCTGAACGAGACGGCAACGCTGAAATATACGTTATCAACGCCGACGGTACCAACCCTCGCCGTATTACAAATACCTCAACAATAGAAGCATCGCCCAGTTGGGGGGGACAATAAGTGCGCAGAGTGTTCGTAGTGAGCCACGTAACGTAGTGGAGTGGCGTTTTACGGTACTCCACTACGTTACGTACCTCACTACAAACGCGCTATCCTTACCTGTTTTAAGGGAGCTAAAAAATTATGCCTGGCAGACGAATTGGTAAATATGAACTAATTTCCCTTTTAGGTAAGGGAGGAATGGCTAAAGTCTATAAAGCCTTGCAACCAAAGCTTGACCGCTATGTAGCCATCAAAGTAATGCTCAAGCATCTGTCTGAAGACAAGGACTTTGTGGGACGCTTTGAACGGGAAGCAGCCGTTGTCGCCCGGCTGCGCCACCCCAATATTGTGCAGGTTTATGACTTTGATCACTATAACCAACAATATTTTATGGTGATGGAATACGTTGAAGGTCCCACCCTGAAGCAGGAACTAAAAACGCGCCGGCAACATAAGCAGACTTTCTCCCTGGCTGAAATAGCGCGCTTTTTTACCGCGTTGGCCAGCGCGGTAGATTACGCGCATACTCAGGGGATGATCCACCGGGACCTGAAACCGGCCAACGTAATGATGACCAAAAACGGACAAGTGGTCTTGACCGACTTTGGCATTGCGCGTATTGTGGGCGGCGCAAGCCACACGCTAACCGGAACAATGACCGGCACGCCCAGTTATATGTCCCCCGAACAGGGCAAAGGCGAGCGAGGCGATGAGCGGAGCGACATCTACTCTCTGGCGGTAATGCTCTATGAAATGGTCGTTGGCCGCGCGCCTTACGATGCAGACACCCCCTTTGCCATTGTTATGAAGCATATCACCGCGCCCATTCCTTCCCCCCGCAGCCTTAACCCGCAGCTACCCGAAAGCGTTGAGCAAGTCATTGTTAAAGGATTGAGCAAAGAACCTGAAGATCGTTATCAAACGGCCAGCGCAATGGCCAAGGCATTCAGTCAGGCCGTTGGTCACAGAGACGCTCAACAGCTTTTGAGCGCCATGCCGGTGATTCCCGTTTCCAGACCGCCCAGGCCCAAGGAACTTCCGCCTGCCTCGGACAATGAGCAAACTTACAACCTTACTCCTCCTCCGGCGGGAACCCCTACGCCGGCCCCTTACGGAACCCCCGCGCCGGCGTCAGTTCATACCCCGTTGCCCCAGTCTCAATCAAGTTTTCCCGTTATCCCCCTTCTCTTTGGTATCGCGGCGATATTGGCCGTTGTTGCCGGCGCGTTTTTTTATTTCAGCTCATTATCTTCCCCAGTGCAAGCCACGCCCCGGGCTTTGAGCGCAACGGCTGACCTGACGGCTACTTTTGAGAACTACGAAGCGGCTACCAGAACCTGGCTATCCGAAGACAACGATCGGGATCGCCTGAGCAACGAGCAAGAATTAAGCCTGAACACCCTGCCCGACAAACGAGACACCGACGAAGACGGCCTTGATGACGGCGAAGAAGCGCTGGACAGAAACACAGACCCCCTTCGGCCTGACAGCGATGGCGACGGCCTGAAAGACGGCGAAGAAGTGAGCCGCGGCTTGGACCCGCTCAACAGCGACACCGATGGCGACGGCATCAAGGATGCTGTTGACCCTGAACCGGGGCTGGCCGCAACCGGCACCCCCACCTCTACGCCCACCGACACCCCCATTCCAACCGACACGCCGCCGTCCCCTGCCACCGACACGCCATCCCCTGCCACCGACACGCCCCCCGCTCCCACCGATACGCCGCCGTCTACCCCAAGCCCCAAGCCCCAGGCAACATCGGTACCCGTCGCCGCCAGTACTCCCACGCCTACAGACACCCCCGCGCCCACCCCCACCTCTCCGCCAAGATTGAAAGGGAAGCTCTCGTTTTCGCTGATGCAAATTAATACCTTTAAGTCCTACGTAGTCGAAGTAAGCGATAAAACGCCCACAGAATTGTACGCCAGCCTCGGCGACGCCCGCCATCCCTATTTGAGCCGGGATGGAAAATGGCTGTTAATTGACGGCACGGCGGGAGAATTTGGGGCTATTACCCGCTTCGCCAGCAACGGGCATCAGCCGAAAACGATAACCTGCCAGAGCATCACCACCGACAGCGGGCGTCCGGTTTGGTCGCCGGATGACAAGCGTATCGCCTTTGATGGCCTGGGGGTTGATTCCAGTAACCCTCAAATCTATATTCAACGCATAGACGATCCCGATTGCAACCTGAGCGACAATCGCTTTACCATTGGCGGGGGCCTGGTTGCCGACGCCAATGGCTTATACCCCCTCTGGGGAAGCGATGGTCGTATCTATTTCAGAAGCTGCGCCACCTGGGATCCGCCTAACTCCGGTTTATGCGGTATCTGGTCCGCGCGGGAGGATGGGGGCGATCTAATTCAGTTGACCCATGACATTCAACATCTGCCCACCGACGTAAAAAAGGGCCGCGTACTCTATATGGCTCGTCCCGGCGGCAACTGGGACGTATATGCCGTTAGCGCCGGAGGAGGAACGCCGGTCAACCTGACCAACAGCCCGGCCGTTGATGTGTGGGGAACCCTCTCCCCCGATGGAAAATCCTTGGCCTATCTATCCAATAGAGACGGGCGCTGGGCTATCTGGTTGGCCAACGCCGATGGCAGCAGCCCCAGAGAATGGCTACCCATCAACCCTGATTGGGGCGAAGTGCGCGATGTTGCCAATACCAGAATGTCGTGGAGCCCCTAAAAACGCCATTCATTCTCAAGGGAGGAAAAATGAAACTTAAGCGTTTACTCATGGCATTGCTTTTTAGTCTGGGCGCAACGCTGCTTACGCTGCGCTTCGCCTTACCAATGACAGCGCAAGCTGATTACCCAAGCGACAGCGGTGAAGAGATTTTTCTCCCCGTTTTGAACGCATTAACGCCTGCTGCTTTATCGCCGGGGCTCTACATTGACAAAAAAGCCCCCCCTCTGGTAAACGCCGGCGAGCCGATTACCTACACCCTCACCGTTTCCAACGTAAATATCTCCCCCCTGACCAATCTGGTCATCACCGATGCCCTGCCCGACGGCGCATTTTACCGCGCGCCCACTACGGGAACTGTCATCTTGCCGGGCGGCGGAACAGCCTGTCTCACCGGAACCTTAAATATTTTAGCCTGGCAAATAAACACTCTGGAGACCAACGCCAGCATCTCTGTAACCTTTGCCGTTACCGCCAACCGGACTATCACCAACAGCCAATACGGCGCTGCGGCAGACGGCGGCTTTCGCGCCGCCGGCAGCGCGCCGGTAGTGACGAAAATCAGACATAGAATTTACCTGCCGCTGGTGATGAAACCGCCGCCAAAAATAAACGCTCTTGAGGCAACGCAGGCTATTCAATCATTCGACAATCGGGTGCGTTTAATTGGCGGACGTCCTACAACAATTCGCGCCTATATTGATAAAGCCAGCGCCATTCACGCCAGGTTATACGGTTTTCATAACGGCGCTCCTCTGTCCAACTCGCCCATATCGGCTGAAAACGGGCCGCTTAATCTGAATTCAGCTTCAACGCAAGACGATTTGAACAGCACCCTCAACTTTCACCTGCCGGATGGCTGGCGCGATGATCTTGATTTCTACGTTGAACTCACCTCGCCCGATGGCAGTCAGGTTTATAGTCGCTACCCGTCTGATAAAAAAATGTCGCTGAACTTTAGCCCTGTTTCGCCTCTGGAAGTGGTCATTGTACCCATTGCCTATCACCATAACGGGCAGATTTATCGCCCCGCGGACGATTACGCCGCGCTGACAGATTGGACCTATCGTATGTATCCGCTAGGTCAGCCCCTCATCGTCTACTCTCACGCCGAATATCATTTTGACGGCGATTTGAATACATACGGGGGGTGGAGCGACTTGCTTTATAACATCACCGGCTTCCGCAATCAGGAAAACCCGAATAGCGCTGTTCACTACTACGGGCTTATTCCCACCAGTTCCGATTATCACCTGGCTTTGGGAGGGCTTGGCTGGCTGCCTGGTGAAAATTATGCCAAAAAATATTTGGCGGCTATTGGCTATGATCGCTCAGACAATAACTATGGCAGCAAAACAATGGCTCACGAAATGAGCCATAATCTGGGCAGAATGCACGTAGATTGCGGCAATCCCAGCGATCCGGACCCCAATTACCCCTACTTTGGCGGCGTCATCGGCGAATACGGCTACGATATTGTGGAACACATCCTCTACCCGCCCGCTGAAACCTACGATTTTATGAGCTATTGCTACCCCAGATGGATATCAGACTACACTTACGAAGCGCTCTACGCCCGCCGACAATTGATAGCCGCCTCATCCCGCGCGGAGGAGACGGGCGAGTCTGTGAAAATCCTGCAACTTTCCGGTCGAATCGAAATCGAAGGAACGCAAGGAAGCTTGCGCCCTGTTCAGCAAAGTATGGGACTGCCCGTCGCCGGCGAGGGGGAAGGTTTGTATCGTCTGGAGTTGTTAGACGCGCAGGGCAATCCACGCTATAGTTACAAGTTTGATCCGCAGCCCATCGCTTCTGAAGCGGGTCTGGCAGAGCGCGGTTTTTCCTTCAATTTGCTATACCAGGCAGGAGACTCAAGCGCGCGTCTCTTTTTTGGCCAAAATTTATTGGATGAGGTGGATGTGACAGTAAGATGACAGATTCTTGGTGGAATCCGAGAGTCTATTTTGCAAAAAGTGTGGTATCCTTAAGGTAATGTAAATCCGTTTTTCTCAAACTTGCGGAGGCGCAGTATTTTATCAGTCTGCGATTGTCGGTGGAATTAAGAATCACGGCTTGATTTCCAAACTTCTGATTCAAGAGCAATTTTTGCATTGTAAGATATTTGATAGGATCTTGTAAGGTGTTTATCAAGCTAAAACCCTTCATTTAACTTAAACTATTTATGAAAACCAAATCGCTGGAATTATTCATTATTGAAAAGGGGTAGGTAAAAAATGGGAACACGTCTAAAAATATCATTTAACGTAATCTTGATCATCTCTTTGTTGTCTTCTTTATTTCAACCCTTTGTTTTGGCCAATTCATCCTCGCCTCAACAATCATATCCTCTAAACAAAGCTTTGCCCGGCCCTTTATCGAGCGAGAATATACTTGTAGCGTCTGACGCCGCAAATGAAATATCGCCTGTAACAAGCTGCGATAAGCATAACGCTTGTTTAACGGTTTGGCAGGCTGGGGGAGACATTCACTATCGTTTAATTGAAAGCTATGGCAAGTTGAGGGATGAGGTTGTTCTTGATGAGAGTTCTGGTGTCCAGAGCAATCCATCGCTTACATATAATGCGGACCAGGATGAGTTTTTTGTGGTTTATAAAAGCCAGCCTGCTGACACTCACTTGATGGGCGCTCGTATTTCAATTACAGGAAGCGTAATTTCCGGCCCTTTTACCATAACAACTACATCGCTTGGACGAGCGGAAGTCACTTATGTTAATTCGGCTGATCCTTATCTGGTTTTATATGAGCGTACCGCGTCTGGCAACAAAGATATTGAATTACTACAGCTTGATGCCGATGGCGCTTATATAACCGCTTCTACCATTACCGCCGATAGTTCTGTCAGCGAAAGTTTCCCCAGAATGGCTTCAGATGGTAGCGGAGTTTTTGCCGTTTGGGAGGAAGGCTCGCTCTCCACCGGCGAATCATCTATTTACGGATGTTGGATAGACGCTGCAAATCCGATTGGCTGCGCTGCCCCCAAGCACGCTTTCACCTCTCCTTCAACAAACGATGCTGTCCCTGATGTTGCTTACAACTCTGTCGCTGCCCGTTTCCTGCTTATCTGGCACGAGGCGGGGCATATTTATGCACAAAGCGCAGACCGACAAATGCAGCTGGGGGAAAAAATAATCGTTGGCGCCGTAGATACCGGTAACGCGAAGCCTTTGCTCAAATTTTCGCCCAGTGATGGTGTTTTCCTGGCTGTTTGGGGAAGCGCGGCGCAGCCAAACTTGCGGGGACAATATTTATCCGGCAACGGGCAGCCTATTGCCGGCGAAACTTTTTCAATGCCAAACGCTGTTATTTCAGATCGCGCCAGCCTGGACTTTAATTCCGCGCTAAATCACTTCATTTTGTCCTGGCCGGAGTGGACCGGTTTCAGCTCTGATATATACGCGCAACTCATCGGCTCTCTGGAAAATCATGACAATGCTATTTTTGCCTCTCGCAAACAAGAACAAGACGCCGATGTTGTTTATAATCCCGCCACCGATCAATATTTTGCGGTTGCCGTTGAAACGGAAACCCTAACGCCGACTTTAAGCGCCGGTTTTATTAACGGCGGAGATATTTTTACCGGTACGCAAGCGATTACCCTGTCTCTGGCGGCCGATATTGCTTATACGCAGCCCGCTCTGGCATTTGTTCCCGGAGGCGCTACGGATTATTACGTGTTGGCGGCTACCGCTGCTATAAGCGGCGACAAAGATATTTGGGCGTGGTGGATTGATAAACAAGGCACCGTGATCACCAGCACGATGTTGATCAGCGGTACCGGAGACCAGACAAATCCAGACTTGGCTTATCACACCGGCGAGCAAAAGCTAATTGTTGCTTGGGAGGATAACAACTCTCAGCGCGTATACCGCAAAGTATTCACTCCGATGGGCGCGCCCGATGGTAATCCGGCTCTTGTGTCTAATCCGCTGAAGGAAGCGCATCATCCCTATATAACCCCAGGCGCTAACGGGTATCTTGTTGTTTGGGAACAGAGCGACGGTGAAGACAGAGATATTGCCACAAGACAATTTCTGCTTGATGGCAGCCCTGCCGGGTCTATTTATCCCTTGAAGATCAATAGTTTTACGCCTCAAACAGAGCCGGCGGCAGCCTACAGCCCCAGTAGAGGGCAATACATTGTCGCCTGGAAAGACAGCCGCTATGCCGGTAGCGTCTACGAAATTCCTGTTGAGGCAGGTGGAACGCCTCCCCCAGACGCCAATCCAACGCGCTTGTTTAGCCAGTTTGATCAATGCGGAGCGCCAGCCATTTCATATCGCGCCGCGCAGAACAAGTTTTATATCGCGGCTTCTTGTCGAGATAACGGCTCGAAGTCTGTGTATTTGCAACGCCTGGATGAGCAAGGGCAGCCCTGGGAAAGTGAATTTATCATTCCCTACGACTACAGTCTGGGCGATCAATATCAGCCGGTTTTAGCCCAAAGTAGCGCCCAGCGCACCATCTTCCTCTGGCGAGACGAGCGTCACGGCGCTGCCAACCCCGATGTCTATGGGCGTCTCTTGGCCCTGCTGCCGAATTTATCATCTTCCCACACCGAGGCGGCTTCATCGAGCGCAATACCTGGCGTAATAACGCCAGGAACCACGGCGACCGTCACCGTTTCTATCAGCAATGTTCTGGGCCTGAACGACGCGCTGGACGTAGAAGCCATTAGCTACTTGCCGGAACACACCAGCTACATTTCTGGAACAGTGCAAGGCGGGGCCAGTTTTACAAGCACAAATCAAATTCGCTGGAATGGCGTAGTAAGCGATGCGGAGGAAGCAGTTTATCAATTTTCCGTTTCGCTCTCGCCCTCAATCCCCGACGATTCGCAGTTAGTGTTCACCACCGTTATCAGCGCGGTTTCCGTAGCGCCCTTTATCATCAGCGATACGCTTAAGATTGCCAGCGGGGGCGATTTATCTCATTCTCAATTGAGTGTTAGCGCGGACAGCGCCAATGCCGGCGAGGTGTTGACCTACACTCTGCTGGCGCGTAATTCGGGGACGGATAAGGTTTTTGACGCGACCGCCACATTATTGATCCCGACTGGCGCTGCTTATGTGCCTAACTCGGCAAACCCGGCTACCTCGCCGCCGTCTAACGGCCAAATTCACTTCGACTTGGGCGATATAGCGGTTGGGCAGGTTGTGACCGCCGCTTATCAGGTGTCGCTCGATGTACCTGCGCCGCCATTGAGCGTTATTACTAATCAGCTTGTTTTAAGCGCCGCCGGTCTTATCGCCCCTATTAGCAAAACGGTCAGTACCGCAGTGAGCAGTCAGGTTGACTTGAGCGTTTCGCTCATTCAGCCGGCTATTTTCAACGTAGAGCCGAGGCAATTCATCACCTACACCGTCATCCTCACCAATCAAGGAACGCTTACAGCGACAAATGCTACATTTGAGGGCGCTATCCCCAAGCATACAACATTTATTACGCACACTGTAGATGGCAGTACCAGCATCATATCCGGTACAAATATAGTAAGCCATAGCAACGGAACGCTTTTGGCGGGAGGCAGCGATTCTTTCACCTTTAGCGTGCGCGTAGACAATGTCTTGACCAATTCTTACGCCATTGTTGCCGGCGGCGTTTTCAGCGCCGAAAACGCGCTATCGCCCTATACAACTACAGCGTTACCGGTTCTGGTAAACAGCAGCCCGCAAATAATCGCTAATCTAAATGCTCCAGATGAACATCAGGCTTGCGGGCAGATTTGGGTTAATATTTTGGCGGACAACACGCTTGGTAACGAAAACGCCACTGGAACGGTTGTGTCTGTCACGCTGCCCACTTCATATCACATTGATTCTACATCGCATCCTTATGATGTACTTTCGGACACCTTGATTTTTGACTTGGCTCTGTTGCCGGGAGGTATTTCAGAGACTGTGCGCATTGGCGTCAGTTTGCCAGACTTTATTGCGGATGGCACACAATTAACAGCCTACGCTTGGGTAGGCAGCGATCAGACGGAAGTTATCTCGGATATTGTAACTACAACTATTCGCAGCCTGTGCATCCAAAAGAGCAACAACCCCAATCCTGTAGAGCCTTTGGAAGAATTATCGTACCATATAGAAGTTACAAGCAGAGATATGAGTACACTAACTAATATTCAGGTTGAAGATCATCTGAGCCGGGATGTAACGTATCAGTCAGGAGGCGATGATTTCCCTAATGGAGTTGTTACCTGGATACCCTTCGACTTAAATCCCGGCGAATCCCGTAGTTTTGATATTAACACCCTGGTGAAATTGAACACCAACGGTAGTGTAATAAGCAACCGCGCCACTGCCGAGGCGTTTAATGCGGAACAAGTATCCGCCTGGGCAAACGCGAGAATTGCCGCGCCTGACTTGAGTTCTTCTATAATGGAAGTTTCCCCCACAGAGACGCCCATTGACAACATTGTGGAAGAGGAGATTGAGTACAGAGTATTTGTAAATAACACCGGAGCCTTGGCTGCTACAGGTGCGATAGTCACAATGACCATTCCCAGCGATACCAGCTTCGAACTTGACTCCACTTTTCCGAGCGCTACGGATCATATCCTAGATACTAATCTGATAAGATGGATAGGCGATGTGCCGGCGGGAGGTTCCGTAGAAGTCGGCTTTATTGCCAAAGTGATGCCTACCTTAGAAGATGGAGATCTCTTGACCAGCGCGACTACTGTTTACGATGATCAAGCGCTGGAAATGGTACAATTAGAGGCTACCGCCACTTATCGAGGCGAACCGAATTTTAGCTTCATTAAAACGGTTACGCCTGAAGGTCCAATAGGCGTGGGAGAACGTCTGGACTACACCATCACCTTGATCAACCAAGGCGATGCAGACGCCACCAACCTGAGGGTATATGATGATGTCCCGACTGGCGCAAGATTCTTATCCGCTTCCGGCGGCGTGTCTCCTAATGGGAACAACAGGCTTATCTGGGATTTGGGTACTATCCCGGCGGTAGGGCAAGAACACGAGAAGGTTGTCACCTTCGCCGTTCAAGCCGAAAGCGATTGGATTGTCAACCAGGCATTTGCCTTTTACGCTCAAAGCGGAGCTATCTCATCTACTGTTGCTTCTAATTCACTCTTAACCATCGAGGCCAGCGCGTTAGATAACCCGGTTGAGGCTGGTGAACTACTCACCTGGTCCCTTACAATTGCCAACCTCAGCCCTGATCCCATCATCAATGTGGTCGTCGCCGACCGGTTGCTCGCCCACACCAGCTTTGAACAAGTTTTGGATGACGGCAACTTTGATGCAAATAGCGGGCAATTTAGCTGGACTATTGACGAGATCCCCGGCGATAATTCGCAGGAAGTACGCTTTGTGGTTCGGGTTGATAGCCCGCTGGCGAATAATACGGTTTTGCAAAACCACGATTACAATGTTGATTGCGCCGCCTGCCTGACCCCCATCCCCGGTTCTCCGGTTGAAATCACTGTTCACAGCCAACCCAATTTGTATATTCAAAAAGAGGCCGCTCCTGATCCGCTGCCGGTGGGCGAGGTCATTCGATATACCTTGACCATCAGCAACAGCGGCAATGACCAAGCCGCAAGCGTCCTTATCACCGATACCCTGCCGGCTGGATTGACCGACATTGATTGCAACAATGGCGCGTTGGTAGACCACACCTGTCGTTGGAGCAACCTTACTATTCCCGCCGGACAATCGCTTCAAGTGTGGGCCGAAGCTGCGGCAGCGCTGACCTTAAATGATGGCGATACGCTGATAAACGAAGCCTACGGCGCTGATTTACCAGCGCAAACCGGCGGCCCTGTATCCACAGTGATTGTCGCCCCTGTGTTACAACTAGAGTCCGGCATCAATCCTTCTCCCGTCACCCCCGGCGGCGATGTCACCTTCATTTTAACTGTAACCAACACTGGCAGTTGGACCGCTACAGACCTGTCCATTATAGACGATTATCCACCTGAAATCATTAACGGCGATCAATCCCTCCCCTGGACTTTAGCAGGTTTAGGTCCAGGTCAAAGTTACGTTGTTTCGGAGCCAGTCACTATCGCCAGCCCGCTTTCAGATGGACAAGTGTTGACCAATACCTTTATTGCAGAAGCGGCTAATTTGCCATCTCCGTTGGAAGATGTATCTACCACCTATATTTACAACGTCCCCAATCTGGATGATTCTACGCTGGAATTGGCGGATATGTATGTGGATGACATCAACAACCAGATGCTATTAACCTACACAGCCCGCATCAGCAATACCGGCAGTACTAATGCAGAGGCCGAAGTAGGTTTCACGGAGCCAGGCGGACGATTTAGCTATGTTGCAGGCTCTGCCTCGGCATTGACCGGAACTATTATGCCTCAAGCCGGAGGCTTTATCTGGAACGGGGATATAGATGAAAATGATAATGTTCCACTGCAATTTGCAGTGCGAATCAACTTGCTTGAACACGCAGGTTATATAACCCCCAGCCAGGAAATTACGGCGCCCATTCAACTTTCTATGAGCGCCGATATTTCAGGGAGTAGTTTCGAGTTTACGCCACTGAGTTTAGAGACACGTTTGGTAGACACCTCATACCGAACCGCTTACTGCGCGCCGCCCGTGGATAATTTTATAGAAACCGCATTGCCATTTGAAATGTATCAAGGCGTCTTTCAATCCTATCAGGCAAACAGGTTGACCGGTAAAAGCTACTATGAAGAAATTTACGTCTCATTAGGAGCGGGGGGCGTTTGCGATGGAATGGTTGCGCTTAGCGCGCAGAATTACGCTCAACCCGGCGTTAATCAAACCTGTACACTGTGGCAGGATTATGATCGCGATGATGTTTTGGAAATGCATGGTTTTCAGGGCGGAAATCAGGTACAGAAGCAACGGGCAGAGCATGAGGTTACGCCCCTGGCCTTTTTCGACCTCTTCAAAGCGCATACTCAAGACATGCAAGAATGGCCCTATAACCCCTGGATTTTGGGACTGGAACAAAATATGAATCGCTGCGACCGGGATGAAGTCGCCGGTCACTCTGTATTACCCTACCGGACAGTAGAGGTAGAAGAAAAGCGATACATCTACATCTACGACCCCAATTACGGGGACGATTCCGCACTTAATCGAAACGCCAATCGCTACATTGAAATTTTACCCAACAATACCTGGCGCTATGAAATGAGAAGCCCGGCAGGGGAGCCTCCAGAAGTATGGAGCGGCAATTATTTCCGCTATGTTGATACAGAGCCAACTTATAATATCGGCGCCACCCCGCGTTTACCCTTTGATCAAGCCAGCGGTAGTTTGCTTATTAATGATAGAGGCGCCCACAGGTGGGGAAGAGGCGCGCACCGATGGGGTGAAGAAGGCGGCGGCGGGGAGATAGGTTGCACCGAAGCCGGCGACTTTGTAAACACCATCGAAAACGCCATCCGTTTCCAATCCTACACCAAATCATCAGGCGACGATCAGAGCGAAATCATCCATCTGCCCTATAACAAATATACGGGGCGTCTTCTTGGAGAAGAAGATGGAAGGAATGATTTTACAATCTATTCACCCGCTATGGCGCTTAAATATGATGGCAATACGCCGTCGTTGGAAGTAGAAACCCCTTACAACAAAAGCGTTAAAATCACCAGACTCCCTGGCAATACAAACACTTCACGCGCCATTGAACAAATCTCATCCACCGGAAATTACACAATTACGGTGATGAACGATACCGTAGACGCTACTACGGGAATGAGTTATACCATTGCCTACACTCTGGTTGTGGCTCAGATGAACTTGAGTGAAACCATTGTTTTAAGCGCAGAAAAGGTGGGTGGAGCAGATCAGCTTAAATTTGCGCGCTATTCTGAAGATAATGTCGCCACACCCACAAGCTATGATTTGCATGTTGCCTGGATGTCCGATACCGGCGAGAGCGATCAGATTAGCCGTTACAGCCTGCCCATTGGGCCGGAAGACCTGCACCTGATTACCGTGTATGATATTAACTATATGCCGGCAACCACCGTTTGTATTGACGAAAATAACGATACAACGGTTGAAGATTGTCTGGCGATAAGGCGTAACGCCTTTCCGCCGGAAGATGAACTGATTTACACCAATGACACATTGACCTACACCGTTACCGCCGTCAATGTGGGAACATCCCCCCAACCCAATGTGCTGCTAACGGCCATATTGCCCGATGAAGTGGACTACAATGGGGCATGGAGCAATATAGGCTTGATACCAAGCTATGATCCGGTAAGCGACCGGGTTGAACTATCAGTCCCCATATTGCAAACCGGCGACAATGAAGCCGTAACCTTGTTTGTCACCACAACTGTTCAAGGCAGCCCGCCTGACAGCGCAGAACTTCACGCCGAAGCAAGAAGCGAGTATGTTGATACGGTTTACGCCTACCCGCTGTCCCACCCCATTGAAGGAACCCAGGTAGAATTGAGCCTTACAGAATCTCAGGCTTACGTAGGCCATAGCCTGCATTACCAGCTTCATATTGTCAATAAAATGAGCGACGCTCAGGAAAACGGGCAAATCAAGATGGATTGGCCCGCAGGGGCGACGTTAGTTGATATTCCCGCTATTTCATGCGGACACGTCATTACTGATACTAACCCTATTATCATTGAAGGGTGCAATCTAGGTTCTAATGGCGGCGCTGCGGATTTCACCTTCCATTTCAGGGTAAATCCGGATACTAATTACGCCATTATCGCCAACGCCCAATACACCAGCAATGCTTATCAAAATGATCATTGGCTTAGCAGCAACAGCCTTGTCAATCATCTGGAAGGCGTGCGCGTTCACAAAACCTTGATTGCGCCGGCGTCCGGCGCAGCGCATGTTGGCGATGAAGTGATTTACAAGATTGTGGTAGCCAATGTAGGGACTATCCCCCGCTATGATGTTTTTGTTCAAGAATGTCTGCCCGCCGGTCTGTCCTTTGTTAGCGGAGAGATTATCTGGAACGATACATCCAGCGCAACTATTCCCTTCTCCAGCGACAATTGTTTTGATATTTCATTAGGCGCTTTGGAGGCCAGAGGGAACATACGAGATGGGGCGGTTATTCAATTGACAGGCAGGGCGCTGCCTAACGCTTCCGGCGCAATTCACAATCAGGTTAGCGTAAATGGCAGCGGCTTGCCGGAAATCTATTCTGATCAAACATCCGCTCCCTTAACTATTGAGGGCATTTCAATTGATTTACAGACTAACGCCCCCGCCGTTTCTAACGTTGGCGACATTATTAAACTTACAGCAACTATCACCAACGCCGATTTTGTCCCACACAATTTCACCTTCTATGATCCACTCACAGAGCGCGCTCCCTACGCGCCGGGGTCATTACAAATAATCCCTGCTGATTTGACTGTCTCCACTACTACCGTCAGCAGCGGGATAACCGTCAGCGGAAGTATCCCTGCTGATAGTCAAGCTCAGATTGAATTTGAGCTTGAACTGGCGCCATCTTCCAGCGGGCGCGTCATCACCAATCAGGCCGGTCTGGTAGTGGGTAGCAATGCCCCGATTTACTCGCTCCCCATTGAATTCTTTGTAGAAGGCGTTGAAGTAGCTCTGGACGCGCATCCCTCCGGAGAGCTTGAAATCGGCGGGGCTATGACCTACACCATCAAGCTGACCAATAAAATGATAGACACCCAAACCGGATTGGGGCAGGTAACTATGGACTTGCCGCCCCAGCTAAGGCTTAATGGCGAACCGGAAATATCTTGCGGCACGCTTCAACAGCGCGCCCCCCTGATTATAGACGTTTGCGCCTTGCAACCGGGCGGTAACAGCATAACTATAACCTACCCGCTTAAAGTGAAGCCCGACGCCAGCCAGACAATTACGGCCACAGCCTGGTATGACAGTGTAGAGCAAGACCCGGTTTCCAGCGGTACGCGCAGCTCATCCTTGAAAGGCGTTGCTATTCTGAAAAGCCTTATCGCCGCCCATAATCAAACAGGCGGCAGTTTGAACCTGCCAGGGCCTTTCAGTACAGGCGATTATTTGACCTATCAAATTGATACGCGCAACGTAGGGCAGAACATAGCGCAAAATGTAATAGTACGCGATTGTTTACCAACCGGCTTATATTTTGTGACTGGCAACGTCAACCTTGACGGTCAGCCGCCAACCCAAATCTCCAGCGCCGGGCAATTGTGCAATGGACTACAATTGGGAGATCTTCAAGTTGGGGGAGGCGCGACGATAACGCTATCCGCCCAAATTCAGCCCAACGCGCCGACGAACCTGCTCAACACCGCCGCTATCTCCGGCGCTGACGGTACGCTAACGTCCAGTGATCCGGTAAGCGCCGCCATTGACGGCATAGCCATTGATTTTCAAACAGACAATGACTATGTGATCGTCAGCGAGACCATCCGCTACACAGCCACCGTCACCAACCGGGATGACCAACCGCATCCAGTGAGCATTGAAGCCCAACTAAGCGCCAACGCTCCCTACACTTGCTGCTTGACTATTGACCCGCCCGCCCCGCACTCTTCGCCTGTTCAGGGAGATACGGCCATCACAACAACAAACACCTTGTTACCGGGCGCAACAATGCAACTCACCTTTAACGCCTTCGCTCTGGAGAAAGGAGAGGGGCAAACAGCCACCAATCAGATTTTTATAACCTGGGACGATGTTTACACTACCGCCTCTCTGCCCATTGAGTTTATCATC
>DUEH01000238.1 GCA_011192195.1 Chloroflexota bacterium
ACAAATATTGCAGCCGTTTTTCTGGCTTATCAGGCTGCGGGAATAGTTCTAAGGGATAATATAAGCTATACCGCCAACTTGGGTATCTTTTTGTTTCTTGTTGCGGTGATTTCCTGGCTTTATCAAAAAAGCCTGGATAAAGCCAATGAACGCTTATTGCAAATGGGGATGATTCAACGTGATCTGGAAATTGCCTCTGAAGTGCAAAAAAGATTGTTTCCGGATACGCCGCAACTTCAAAATAATGCCTGCCTGAATGGCTACGTGCAACCGGCCCGCGAAACCAGCGGCGATTTTTACGATTTTATCCATCTTGGGGCGGATGAAATGGGCATCCTTGTCGCCGATGTGACCGGCAAGAGTATGGCCGCCGCCCTGATGATGACAATGACGCGCAGTATTCTGCGTAACGAGGCGAGCAGCGCAACTTCTCCGGCGCAAGTGTTAGCCCAGGCAAATCAAACGCTGTTGTCCGATACCGCCATTGAGCAAATGGTTACTGTTTGGTACGGCGTATTCAATACAAGAACTTACGTTTTTCGTTATTCCAATGCGGGACATCCCTTTGCGCTTCTTAAACGGCAAGGCCGCGTGGAAGAACTGCAACTTTCCGGCTTTCCGCTGGGGGCGATTAAAGAGGCTGTTTACAATAACCAAATGACCCGGCTAGAGCCAGACGATACGCTTATCCTTTTCAGTGATGGTATTCCTGAAGCAATGAATCCCCAAAATGAAATGTTTGGGTTTGACCGTTTGCAAGAGGCGCTTCGTCATGCCAAAGGTTCGCGTCCTGAACAGATCAAGGAAGCCATTTGGCAGTCCGTTATAGCGTTTCAACAAGGAGCGGAGCAGTTAGATGATATGACGCTGGTTGTCATCCACATTGACGGAAAAGATGCCTGATGGTATGCCTCTATCTTCAATTGCCATTACCACAGCAATTCAAAAAGGGCTGGCTTACTTGCATCGCTTACAGCGCCCTTCTGGAGAATTTCCCACTTATACTTCCCCGCATATTAACTTAAGCGGCGCCAAAACATACAAAAAATCGGTTTATGTGACCACCTTTGTTGTTCACGCCCTCAGTTTTCTTCCCCCCAACCCTTTGATCCCCCTTCTTGAAAGTCAGGCCAAATTGTTTTTGGCGCAAGAGCAAGAGAGAAATGGCGCCTGGAATTACGAGGGACGCGGCAATCACCGCATCCCTTGTGATTTGGATGACGCCAGTTGCGCTGTTGCGGCAATGCTCCAACTGGGCCAAACGCCTGAATTTTCTTTTTACGCCCTGCTGTGGCAAAACGAAGCCGCTCCGGGAGGCCCTTACTACACCTGGATTGGTATCAATGAGCGGGCTGACGATCCCCGCGCTCGTCAGGTAGATGCGCTGGTCAATGCCAATATCCTTTTTTGCGCCGGATTGCTCAATCTTGAATTGCCCGGCGCAAGCGCGTATTTGCAAGGGGTTATTCGTCAGAATGATTATCAAAAGGCCAGTTGGTACAGCGTTTCACCGTATTTTTTGATCTATCTCATCAGCAGGGCTTACGCGGATGGCGATGTTTCCAGCCTGTTGCCGGTGATGCCCGCTCTGCATAATTATATTTTGCAGAAATTGCCTGCGCCCTCAGGCAAATTACCGGCCTTTGAGTTGGCATGTCTGACCGTTAGCCTGCTCAATTTAAAGGCCGATCCCCTTCTGATTGAAGCCTGCTTGCCTCCCCTGTTAGAGGCTCAACAAGCAGCCGGAAATTGGTCCGCCTGGGGCGCCTGTGCCGGATTTCATCCCAATTACGATGGCTCTCCCGCGTTGACCACCGCTCTGGCGCTGGAAGCCTTGGGAAAGTATTTACGGCGCATCTAACATCCGCTGAATTTGAGCCACTACCATCTGAATGGCGGTGATATTGCGGCCTCCTCCGGGAATGATAACATCGCTGTGCCGCTTGCCTGGCTCCACAAATTCCAGGTGCATCGGCCTGACCGTTTTTAGATATTGCTTAATGACCATCTCTACCGTGCGCTCTCGTTCCAGGGTATCTCGCTTGAGGCGACGGATGAAACGCAGATCGGCGGCGGCGTCCACGTAGATTTTTATGTCCATCATCTCCCGCAATTGTCTATCGGCAAAGATGAGGATGCCTTCAACCAGAATGACGCGCCGAGGCTCCACTAACTTTAGCGCTTCGCTGCGCGTGCAGGTGGCAAAATCATAAACCGGTATCTGCACCGGCTCTCCGCGCAACAGCGTTTTCAGATGCCTGATGAGTAACTCGTTTTCCAGCGAATCAGGATGGTCGAAATTCAAATTACGCCGTTCGGTCAGGGGAAGGTGGCTTAAATCACGATAGTAGGCGTCGTGTTCAATGTACGCCAGCCGATTGCGGCCTACGGCTTCCAGTATTTTGGCTGAAACGGTCGTTTTGCCGGAAGCAGTTCCGCCGGCAACGCCGATGATGATGGGCGCTTTCATTTTATTGAGGGTGTTCTGTGTTGGGTAATACCAAGGTTTGCTCTATCAATTCGTCTGCCAGACGATTGTCGCCAAGCGTTTCTACTTGCGCCGTAATTTTACTGCCACGCCCTTTTTTGATTGTTTGCAGGCGAACAATAGCGGGAGAAGGGAGCGGAATTTGCAAAAGTCCCAGCAAGATAAGCGCCCCTCCCAACGCAAAGGGAATCACTGCCGGGAGTTTGTAGGCGCGCAGCAGTAGTTTATTTTCTATGGAAATGCTTCCTTGCAAGTTTGCGCCTGGAATGGAAAAGCCCTTTCCCTGTTGCGTCACTTTGATGGGGGACGTTGAAGATTGCGCCGTTTGAATGACGCTCAAGCGATAGGCCGGGGCGTTGGGAGCGGCCACGTAGCGTAGTTTAAAGGTCAAATTGGCCGGTGAATGGAAAAAATACAATGGCTCTGTCACGTCATCGAAGATGAGGCTTACTTTTTCAACCGCTTGCTGTTGGGCAAAGGTAATTTCAGCCACCGCGCTAATTTTGGCCGGAACAACCCACCAACCGCCTACTTGGTAAGGGCGCTGGAGTTGCCAGTTTAGCGGGCGGGCGTTATCCATATTCAATGAAACGCTGCCGCCGGTGATGTTTCCGTTCTGGTCAGAAAATGGCGTAAATTTTTGTAAAGCAATACTGTGATTGATGAATGAGGCTGCTTCCGTCTGACCGGACAGCAAAACCGCTTCGCTTTGTCCCCATAGCGCTTGCAACACGCCTCCTGTCACCAGCAATAAAACGCCCATAAAAACCAGAATGGGAGCGCTCCAGCGCCAGGCGTATCTGGAGGCCAGAAGCGCGCCGGTTTCTGGCGCGCGGCGTATCTGGAATTTCTTAATGGTCAGCCGATCGCTTAATGCCGCCAGCGGCGCTTCAGAGGCGGTTGATTCAGAAGCGCTTTGCGGCGCAGTCAGGCGAATAATGTTTTGTCTGTAGCGAATGAGAGGATGGGCAACGGGCGTTATTGTCAGTGATTCCTGATTTCGTATCCGCTGCCAGACGGCAGGGGTGTAATCGGCCAGATTGATTAGCGCGCTTAGCGTCAGCCAGGCCATTGGCAGCCAAAACCAGAAAGTGCGATAAATTTTAAAGAGGCTCAACGCGTTGAAAAGTGGGTAAACCTGTTGAAAAAATGGGGGAAGTTCAGCGTACCAAACCACAAAGTCGCCGGGTGTGGCAAAATTGACCGGCTGCTGCGGGATAATAAGGGTAGCAAGCAGAACAATGCCGGTTGCCAACAAAGACACCGCAAACATTTTTGGCGAACGCAGGATAAACCAGAAGGACGATAAAGACAAGAGGTGGCGTAACGACGGGGCGTGTTTTTCTTCGCCGGTGGCGGTCATAAATTCTCTCTTTCAGTGTAGTGGATGGTGGACAATGCTGATTGACAAAAAGCGGCAGCGCGGGCTACAATGCTCAAGTCAGGGGCTATTTTACCATCATTCTTATTGATAATGCAAGGAGTTGCTTATGAATTATATTCAAACCCGCACCGACGGGCATTTCTATTTCATCACCATTAACCGCCCCGGGAAGCGAAACGCCTTCACCCTGGAAATGATACGGGATTTTGCTGCCGCCGTGCAGGCCGCCGATGAAACTTCTGGCGCGCGCGCCATTATTGTTTCCGCAGAAGGATCTGTTTTTTCGGCGGGGATTGACGTGTTGGGCTTAATGCAGGCGCGCGCCGAAGCGGGGGAGCAGAATCCGGGTCGCTGGCTTAGACGGTGGGTAGAGGATTTGCAATACCATCTCAACCGGATCGAATCGGTGGAACTGCCCGTCATTGGCGCGCTGAACGGGCAAGTGATTGGCTTTGGCCTGGAATTGGCGCTTGCTTTTGACCTTCGCATAGCCAGTAACAACTGCCAACTTTCTATTCCCGAAACACGTCTGGGGCTGGTGGCAGATTTGGGCGGCGCCACGCGCTTAAGTCGCGTCATTGGCCCTGCGCGCGCCAAAGATATGTTGATGACCGCGCGTTCAGTGGGCGCGGAAGAGGCTTTGCAATGGGGATTGCTTAATCGTGTGGTTGCGGAAGAAGCGCTACTGGACAGCGCCATTGCATTGGCGCAACAGATAGCGCAAAATGCGCCGCTGGCAGTGGGAATGGCTAAACGTATCATTGACCAGGGAGATGGCCTGGACAAACATACGCAAATGGCGCTGGAACGCTGGGCGCAAAGTTTGCTTATTACCACAGAAGACGTGACTGAAGCAATGACCGCTTTTATGCAAAAACGCCCGCCGGAGTTCAAGGGGCGGTAGGCGGAGCAATGGTAAATGGTAAATGGTGAAGTGTGAATGATGAATGACGTGCATCACTTCACACTTCACCATTCATAATTCATCATTCACTAAGCGTCAACCATTTTACCTCATACGGCTTCAGCGTTAACTTTTCTCCTGCCTTAACCCTTTCCCCGGATAAAATATCTTTTAGCAGAGCGTCAGGCGAAATGGCTGCATCTTGGACGATAAAAACTTGCTTGGCCTTGGAAACGTTGTGCAGGCACAACACCGCATCGCTTTTATCCGGCGAAGTGCGTCGCAAGGCGAATATGGCTGGATTGACCGTAATGACATCTTGCGCGCCGCCGGGATGAAAGGCGATGTGAGCGGCTCGCGCCTGTAAGAGTTGCTTGTAGCGGTTGAATATCTGCGCCGCCCGCGAGTTGGCATCGGCCAGAGACGCTTCCAATGCACCCTGCCGCCATTTTTGCCGATTGATGCTTCGCGCCCGACCCGTCTTCGCTACTTCCAATAAGTCGTTGGATGATCCTGTCAGGCTATGCGCGTAAATTCCTGGCGCGCCAATGAGCGACAGCATTATCGCTTGCGAAACCATAAAGCGATTGATCTGCGTTGTTTCAGATTCCTTGCTGCGGGGACTAGAGAGGGCATCAAAGAGGGTAATGTTCAATTCATAGACGCTTCGACCGCCGTCGGGGTTGGTCTTATAACTGACCAGGCCGCCGTGTTGCAGCGTTTGCTCGGCCAAAGCGTCTATTTCCGCATCGCTCAGTAATCCCTGCGCCGGTCGCAGGCCAATGCCGTCGTGCGAGGCGGTGAAGTTGAAGAAGGTTGTTTGCGCGCTGGGGGCTTTCAGAGAGGCGGCCCATTGTTGGAGGGCTTCGGCGCTGCCGGAATGCAGGCTGTGTAGTACCAATGGGGCCAGCGAGAAGTTATAGACCATCTGGGCTTCGTTTCTCCCATCACCGAAGTAGCTGACATTTTGCTCGTGCGGCACGTTGGTTTCGGTGATGAGGATGACGTGGGGGACGACCATATCCAGCGCGGCGCGGATGAGTTGAATGACTCGATGGGTTTGCGGCAGATGGATGGAGGATGTGCCTGCTTCTTTCCACAGGTAGCCAATGGCGTCCAGACGAATGAACTCGGCGCCTTGGGTTGCGTAAAAGAGCAATGTTTTAATGATTTCCAGTAATACGTCCGGGTTCTTGTAGTTGAGGTCGGCTTGGTCTGCGCTGAAGGTGGTCCAGACGTGTTTCACGCCGTCCACAGTTTTAAAAGGGGTTAGCAGCCGGTGGGTGCGGGGGCGAGTGATACTGCTCAAATCGGTCTTTGGGTTTTCAATGATGAAAAAGTCGGCGTATTTCTCGTCGCCTTGCAAAAAGCCCTGAAACCACTGGCTCTGAACGGAAATATGGTTGATGACCGCATCGAACATGAGGCGAAAATTCTCGTGTAGCGGAGACAAGTCGGCCCAGTCACCCATCGCCGGGTCAACAGCTTGATAGTCAATCACCGAGAAGCCGTCGTCGGAGGAGTAGGGGTAGAAGGGGAGAAGGTGAACGCTGTTGATGACTCCCTGCAGATGGTTATTCAGCGTTTCAGCCAACACTTGCAAGGCCGGGCGATCTGGAGCTTGTATCTGGTCGCCGTAGGTGATGAGGATGGCGTCGGCCTGGGTGA
>DUEH01000239.1 GCA_011192195.1 Chloroflexota bacterium
AAGTGCAAGTCAACGGCCTTGAACTTCGGCGCACAATTTATATGGTCCGGCGCAGTTTGGATACACCCCATCGCCCGCAAGAAGCCTTCTGGAGCTTCATTCACGCCCCCTCTAACGCCGACCTGCTGCGGTTGGCAGAAGCCCCCTGATTTTTCTTGAAAACAGTCTTCTGATATGTCATTTCGAGGCGTTTTTTGCCGAGAAATCCACATCCACCTTGTTCACGCAAGCAACGTTGAGTGGCATTCTCATCGTAACCGTCTAGCGAAGCTTCGCCTCAAATCGACAAGTGATAAGGGTAACTCACCTACGGCAGGTCTGTAAAGAATTTTTACCCTCAAGGATTTCACCCCCCTCCAAATGTACAGGTTCAGTGAACCTGTACCCCCAAACGCATTAACCATTCAAAAAATCTATAAACAACCATAGAAAATCATAATACCGCTGGTGACAAATAGCACTTACATAGTCTGGCGGAAAACGTTATAATTGAGGCAGAGTATATAGTTAAGCAATCTTTTAATTGGTTGATTACTTAATTGGTTAATTGGTTAATTAATTGAGTGTTGGGATGCAAGGCGATGGGTGCGGAAATCCAGGAATTGGCTGTAAGGCAAGCAGCGGTGTGCGCGCTTTTTGGTAACGCCAGGCGGATACTGATTCTGTGGGCCTTGCTGGAACAAGAAATGACCGTGAGCGACATTGCCTCGGCGATTGAGGCTTCCTTGCAAAGTACGTCTCAATACCTCCGATTGATGGAAGACAGAGGCGTTCTGCTTTCGCGCCGAGAGGGGCAGAATATTTACTACCGGCTTGCCAATCACGATCTTTTGGAAGGCTGTCGGCTTTTGTATCAAGTTCCTGATCCAGGAAAATAAAAACAGGAGGTTTTACCATGAAACGATTAAGCAAAACCCTGCCCATACTTGTGTTATTAGGATTGTTGTTAGTAAGCAGCATTATTTCACCCACGGCCCTGGCCGAGGATCCATCCCCTGACCTCGAAGTCATTCGCCAGGCCGCCGAAAATTATTTCCCCCCCGAAGGAGGCACGTATCGCATTAGCGCCGACGATCTTTATTCTGTGCTGCACAACGGCGACCCGGAAGATAACCCACTGCTGGTCAGCGTACAAACGCGCGTTGAGTACGCTCTGGGGCATATTCCGGGATCTATCAATATCCCCTGGGATGAGATTACCGATGTGGCTCAATTGGAAGCCGTTATTCCCAAGAGTTACCCGACCGTTATCTACTGCAATAAAGGCGTTCACTCGGCTCAGATATCGGCTATCCTCAATCTTTTGGGCTACGACACGCTCGATCTGGCTTTTGGTATGGAAGGGTGGACCCAAAATCCCATTCTCCTCCCCGACCACTTTGCCCCTACCTGCGGCGACTGCGGCTGTGAGGATTATCCGCTCGATACCGGCGTCCATACGTCTGAACCTTCTTATCACTATCCCGCTCTGGATGTAGGGGGTGAAACGCCGGAAGATACCATAAGAGCGGCGGCCAACGCTTACCTGTCTTCGACCCGGGACAATGAGGCGACCATTTGCCCTTGTGATTTACATGAGGTTTTGGCGGATGACGATCCAAACAACGACCCCTTCGTCCTCAGTTTACAATGGCCGGAGGATTACGCCAAAGGGCATGTCCCCCATGCCGTCAATCTTCCCCGCTGGGACCTGTTCAAAATGGAGAATTTGTCTCGACTACCCGCCGAGCGCCCCATTGTGATTTGCTGTTACCTCGGTTACACCAGTTCCCAGGCCTCGGCTATCCTCAATATGATGGGCTACGATACCCAGGTGGCTTTACACGGCTTGTGCGGCTGGACTATGGACACGGAACTCGTCCATTTTGATATTGGCGACCCGCGCAACTGGCGCGACTTTCCCATCGAGGGGGCGGCAGTTGGGTCAATAACGACCACGCCGCCGGTCATGCCTGCCCAGTTGCCGGCTATTCCAGCTGTTCAAACCAGCCCGACTTGCCAGGATGAATACGTTGTCCAGGCTAATGATTGGCTCTCCAAGCTGGCGGAAAAATTCTACAGCGATCCGCTCCTTTTCCCGGCCATAGTTGCGGCTACCAATCAAATGCATGCCGGCGATGAGACCTTTGCCGAAATCACCGACCCCGATCTAATCGAGATCGGCTGGAAGCTCTGTTTCCCCAGCGCAGAAACTGCGGGGCGGTAGTAACTACTCACCTACCCCCCTCAATCCCCCCGTCAACGGGGGGAAGTTTAAAACCCTCCCCCGACGTCGGGGGAGGGTTGGGGAGGGGGTTATTTTCAAGGAAGAACAATGAAAATGAATACAGGCGCAAAGGCGCGCCGCAATCTAATCCGGCTTGGTATTTTAACATTACTGGCGGCAGGATTATTGCAAGCTAACTTCTTTACACCGCCGGCAGTTTTGGCCCAGGAACCGGTAAGCAATGCAGATACTTGCATAGCCTGCCACACCGATGAAGAGAAGATGCAAACGTTGACCAAAGAGGAGGAAATCGTCTCCGAAGAAAGCTCGGGGGAAGGGTGAGGGGGAGACTTGCCTCCGTTGGAGGCATGGGAAAAATACTTCATCTCCGACCCGGCGGTTCTGAATCAGGAATGTTTTAAGAATGGCTGTATTGCCTGTCACGGCGGCGTAGGCGGCAGCGACGATATGGACGAAGCCCACCAGGGGCTAGTCGAATCTGCCTCTGACAACCCCCAGGAAACCTGCGGCAGCTCAGACTGTCACCAGGACATCGCCGATTTGAACGACACCAATCTGCACTTTAATCTGGGCGGCTATAACACAATTTTAAGCGCCAGAGGCGCTGATTTCGATGACCCGGCTATGAGTCAGGCATTTGACAATCACTGCATCGAATGTCACTCTGACTGCGGGCAGTGCCACGTTAGCCGGCCCAAATACGCCGGCGGCGGCTTGCTGGCCGGTCACCAATTCAAGAAGATCGCCCCCCCCACCATCACCTGCGACGGCTGTCACGGCACGCGCGCTTCGCCCGAGTACAAGGGCCACTACGATGGCATTCCCGCCGATATTCACTGGACCCAGGGGGGCATGGCCTGTCTCAGTTGTCACCCGGTCAGCGACGTTCACGGCGAGGGCGGCGAAACGCCCGCCCATCGCTACGATGGCCCGCCCACACCCTCTTGCATCAGCAGCGATTGTCACGCCGACCTGGAGGACATAGAGATTGAGCAGCATACCATTCACGGCGATAAAGTCGCCTGCCAGGTGTGCCACTCCGCCGGTGAGTACAAGAACTGCGCCAATTGTCATGTGGGGACTGATGAGAATGGCCTGCCTTTCCGCACCCTAGACCCTTCGTGGCTCGATTTCAAGATTGGCCTCAACCCCAATCCCACCGAAGATCGCCCCTGGCATTATGAAATGGTGCGCCACGTTCCGGTTACGCCCGACACCTTTGCGCATTACGGCGAGAACTTGCTCCCCAATTTCGACGCTGTGCCTACCTGGAAACCGGCCATTCCTCACAACACTCAGAAAAACACCCCTCAAACCGAAACGTGTGAGGCTTGTCACGAAAACGCCGACATCTTCTTGATGGCAAGCGATGTGACGCCGGAGGAACAAGCCGCCAACGCCGCAGTCATTGTGCCTGAGCTGCCTTCTACCGCCGGTTCCATTGGCGATCTGGAAACGATGCCGGGCGCAATGCTCCATCCGGTGGAGGGTTACAGTTACTGCGTTGGCTGTCACCTGCCCGGCGCGGCCAATGAAATTCCCCATCCCCTGGAAAAACGGGCCGACTGCTTCTTCTGTCACCAGAAAGGCGTGGGTGAAGCGCCTCAGTTCTCCGTTAACCACCTTCAATTCAGCATAGACGATTGTCAGGAATGTCACCAATTGACCGAGATGCCGGACCCAAGCATCGGCCAGGAAACTCTGGCCCAGATACCCGCTGAACTTGAAGAGGCTCATCGGGCTGAAAATCCTCCCTTGACCGAAGATGAAATTCAATGTGTAACGTGTTACGAGTGCCACGAGGATGTGACAAGGGAATGGTCGCTTACGCCCCATTCCGGCAGCGCTCATACCGAGGGCTTTTCGCAGGCATTTGAAGAGGCGGGACAGCCGACCGACTGTCTGCAATGTCACACCTCCGGCTATGATGAAGGCACCGGCGAATACACCTTCGAAGGTATATGCTGCGAGGCCTGTCACGGCCAACTGGCCGAAAATCACGGCGAAGAGGGCGTAGAGGAAGAGATGTTCATCCCCGTGGATGACAAAACCTGCGCCGAGTGTCACGAATTTACCCACAACGAATGGCTGGTCAGCGGTCACGCCGACGCGGGTGTAAGCTGCATCAATTGTCACACTTCCCATAATCAGGGGACTCGCCTGCCTGTAGAGCAATTGTGTCAGGCTTGCCACCAAGAGCGATTGGACAGTTACGCCCACGTCTCGCATTACGATCTGGAAGAGGGAGAAGTGAGCTGCGTTGACTGCCATATGCACGCCTCGGATCCCGATTCTAAGCTGATTGGCGGAACGGGCGCAGTGGGGCACAACTTCTTTGTCGGCGCAGAAACTTGCGATCGTTGCCATGAGGAAGAAACCCACGCGAAGTTGCAGATCATCCAGGAAGAAAACCACGCCAACGGAGCGGTATCGCAATTAAGCGTTGAACTTGAGACAGCTCAATACGAAAACGTTTCGCTCAGGAAAATGGGTATCGTCAATCTGGGCGTCGGCGTTGGCGTGGGGGCGCTGGTGGGCATTGCCTTTATGGTTTTGGTCTTGTTCGTGACCAGGAGGAGAGCATCATGAACGCGCAAAAGCAAAACAAACTCTCTCGACGCGACTTTCTAAAAAAAGCGGGAGCCGGCGCAGCGGCCATCGCAGCGGCCCAAATGTTCGTCGCCTCGCCGGCTTCCGCCGGCAAAGCGCCGTTGGAGGATGCCTGGGGGATGATGATTGATCTGACCAAGTGTACCGGCTGTAATTCCTGCGCGCTGGCCTGCAAAGAGATCAACAATTTGCCGCGCACGGACATTGTTCCGCACAAGTTGGACAGCAACGCCTATACCTTTGTGGAGGAGTGCGAAACCTGCGAGGTCACTGGCGAGGATGGCCTGCCTCAGCAATACTATGTCAAGCATCAGTGTATGCACTGCGTCCACCCGGCCTGCGTTTCGGCTTGCACAGTGGGCGCGCTGCGAAAAACGCCGGAAGGCCCGGTGGTGTATGACGCTGATAAGTGCATTGCCTGTCGCTATTGCCAGTACGCCTGTCCCTTTGGCGTCCCCACCTTTGATTGGAGAAGCTTGCTGGGTTTGATCGGCAAATGCGATCTGTGCGCTGAACGCTTGAAAGAGGGCCAAAAACCGGCTTGTGTGGAAGCTTGCCCCACCGGCGCGCTTCGCTTTGGCAAGCGTAAGGAATTGCTGGCTCAAGCGCGCGCCCAGATTGACTTCAACCCTGAGCGCTACTACGACCACATCTACGGCGAACACGAGGTGGGCGGGACATCTGTCTTGTACCTGTCGGCGGTCCCTTTCACTGAAATTGGCTTCCCCGAATACGGCCCGGAGCCAATTCCACGTTACGCCGAGACAGTGATGACCGCAACGCCCTTTACCGCGCTCACCGTCGCCGCCCTTGCTACCGGCGCGCACTTTGCATTCAAAGGGCGTCAACAGCCGCAATTAGCCATCGAGTCCGATGAGATCGGCGCGGAGGAAAGCGATGATCAGTAAAACGAGCGTCTTTTTGAAGGAAAGTTCGGTTGTTCTGGTTAAATCCGGTGGGGTGATTATCGGTATCTTGCTCTCTTTGACCCTGATTGGTCTGGTAACCAGCATTGGCCGTCTGGCGATGGGTCTGGGGGCTTCAACCGCCCTGACCGACGCCTACCCCTGGGGTATCTGGATCGGCTTTGATTTCGCCCTCATTGCCTTCTCGGGGGCGGGTTTTACTATGGCGGCGGTGGTGCATATCTTGCACATGAAAAAGTTCCAGCCCGCCCTGCGCCCCGCTCTCCTGGCCGGCTTGTTGGGCTATGTCGCCGTACTCATGCTGCTGCTCCTGGATTTGGGACGGCCCGACCGCTTCTACCACTTCATCATCTTCTGGAATCTCCACTCGCCGTTGTTTGAGATCAGTTGGTGCGTCTTGCTCTACACCACCATCCTCCTCATCGAAATCAGCCCCGACCTCTTTGGCCGGTTGAACTGGGCCTGGCCGGTGAATGTGGCTTCCAGGCTAATGACGCCCGTCGCCATCATCGGCATTACCCTTTCCACGCTTCACCAATCTACCCTGGGGACGCTCTACCTCAATATGCCCCATCGCATCCACCCGCTGTGGTACACGCCAATTCTGCCTTTACTCTTCTTCGTTTCTTCGATCATGGCCGGATTGAGCATGGCCATCATCGCCTACAAAATCTCAATTCGCGCTCAGGGCAAGGAAGAACGTTGCGGGGTGGCCGATGGTCTGGCCAAAGGCATCGCCTGGGTTGCGCTGCTTTACGTGCTGCTCAAGCTGGGGGATATTGTGATGGCCGGAGAACTCCCCGCCCTGTTAGCGCTGGATATGGCGAGCTTGTTGATGGGACTGGAACTGGTCGTCGGCGTTATCCTGCCGATGATCTTGTTCTTTATCCCGGCGGCGCGAAAGAATAACCTGGCGCAGTGGTTCGCCTCGGCGCTGATTTTGTTTGGGGTCTTTATGAACCGTTTCACCGCCACCGTCTTCGCCCAAAAAGCGCCGCCAGGGGCTGCTTACTCGCCTCATATATTGGAATGGTTATCAACCATCGGTCTTTTGGCCGGGGTGATTTTGGCCTGGTATCTGGCTGTTCGCTTTCTGGAGATATTCAAGATCAGAGTTAGTATCAAAGCGGGGCATTGATAACGACGTGAAACGTGAAACGCGACCAGGATTTCACGCATCGCGTTTCACGGGCAAACCCCGCAAAGTCCCGGAGAGCCATCAAAACTATCAATAAATCAAGGAGTTAGAAACAATGAAAAAAGTAGATGCTTTGATTATCGGCGGCAGCGCAGCCGGATTTGCTGCTGCCATTACAGCGCGACGGCACTATCCCGACGCAACTCTGGCCCTCATTCGCCAGGAAAAGAAATCCTTAGTCCCTTGTGGCATCCCTTATATTTTTGGCACATTGGGATCCCCTGAAAAGAATTTGATGCCCGATCCCGCTCTGGCCAAAAACAACGTTGAGTTGATCATCGGCCTGGTTACAGGGATAGATCGGGAGGCAAAAACGGTGGTCACGGATGCGGGAGAGACTATCGGCTATGAGAAACTTATCTTGACCACCGGTTCTCTGCCCCTTATCCCTCCGATCCCTGGCGCAGATCTGGAAAACGTTTTTTCTATCCAAAAAGATGTAGACTATCTGGCCCGTATGCTGGAAGTTTTGAAAGAAGCTCGAGACGTGGTCATCATCGGCGGGGGCTTCATTGGCTTGGAGATGGCGGATGAATGTCGCAAGTTGGGTATTCAAAATATTACCGTTGTCGAGATGCTCTCTCATTGCCTCTTCATCGTCTTTGATGAAGACCTGTGTGTTCGAATAGAGGATGGTTTGCTCAAGTCAGGCATCCGCATCCGATCCTCTCAGCAGGCTAAGGCTATTGTCGGCAATGGGCGGGTTGAGTACGTTGAGTTGGCAAATGGCGAACGCTTAAAAGCGGATGTCGTTCTTATGGGTATCGGCGTTAGGCCCAATGTAGAACTGGCCCGGCAAGCGGGGCTGGATATTGGCTCTACCGGAACCGTTATTGTTGACCGCCATATGATGACCAGCGATCCGAACATCTTTGCCGCCGGCGACTGCGCAGAAACGGTCAGCTTCTTTACCGGAAGACCTTTGAAGGCGTGGCTGGCCTCTGTCGCCTCCGCCGAAGCTCGCATTGCGGCGGCCAATCTCTTCGAGATCCGGCGGGCGAACAAGGGAGCCGTCAGCGTCTTTTCCACCAAGATAGGGAACCTTGCGTCCGGTCTGG